>WTIW01000024.1 GCA_011526385.1 Pelagibacteraceae bacterium
GATCCAATTATTAACACTTTTGTGTGTTTAGTTGGATTTTCACTCATATGAGGTCTATATAATAATTAATGTCAAAATTAAAAGCTTTATTGTTAACAGAAGGTATGCACGGTATGATTAGCCAAGTCGAGGGCTTGGCAAAAGCTTTGGATACTGATTTTACTCACCAACAAGTTGAACTTAAAAGTTTTTGGAAATTTATTCCTCCAAGATACACTCCAAAAACAAATATTTCATTTAAAAATTTTGTAATACCCGATGTGGACTTGATAATTTCATGTGGAAGAAAAAGTGTTATCCCATCAATTTTTTTGAAAAAAAATTCAAAAAAAAAAATTTATAATATTCACGTTCAGGATCCTAAAGTAGATTTTAAAAATTTTGATTTTGTAATTGTCCCTGAACACGACAGCGTAATTGGATCAAATGTCATTCAAACAAAAGGTGCTATACATTATTTGACAAATTCAGAAATTGATAAAAACTCTCAATACCTTAAATCCATTATAAAAAAAGATGAGAGAAAAGTTATTTCTTTAATAATGGGTGGGCCTACAAAATATTATGATTATTCAAAAGAAAATATTAATAAAATTTTTAATGATTTAGAGGTCATAACTAAGAAGGAAAATTTTCAACTTGTAATTATACCTTCAATGAGAACTCCTAAAAATATAATTCAAGCTGCAAAAGATTTTTTTGGAGAAAAACATACAGTAATCGAAGATATTGATAAAAAAGCCTACTTATCAGCATTAGCTATATCTGAATTTTTATTTGTAACTTGCGACTCAAGCTCCATGATTTCAGAAGCTGCTCTGACAGGAAAACCGATTTATATTGCAAATATTTCTGCAAAAAAGAATGATAAAAGATTTAAAAAGTTTAGAAGTTTATTTAAAGAATTAAATATAATTAAAAATTTAGGCGAACCTTTGGAAAAATGGAGTTACCAGAGGTTAGATGAAACAAATAGAGTTGCAAAAATTATTAAAGAAAGAATAAATATTTAATGGCATTTTTTGAGTCTGTAAAAAATAATTCTAAAAGATTTGAAGACCCATTTGAACATTGGGAGCTTAATCAACCCTTAACAAATGAACAAATAGGAGAGATTATAAACGCAGATATTGACGATCCAACAAAACACCAATTAAATTATGATGGAACAAGAGCCATAGATGGTGGAGAGGGAAAATTTAGAGAAGGTATATCAGATGGTGGAAAAGCTTTAAAATTTAGATGTTTTATTACAAAAGAAAACTCAAAAGAATATCCTGAATTAACTAAATTAATTAACGAGCTTCAAGATAAAGATACCCACCAAAAAATATCAGAATTAATTAATAAAGATTTATCAAATTCTTATGTAAGAGTAGAAGTGATATGTGATCGTAAAGGATTTTGGTTAAAACCTCATTGTGATATCAAAGAAAAGCAAATGTCGTGTTTGCTTTTTGTAAATAAACATAATGAGAGTGAGGAGCTTGGTACAGATTTTTATGACAAAAATTTAAATAAAGTAAAAACTCTTCCTTATAAGGATAATTATGGATATTTTTTTTCTAGTGGGCCAAATACATGGCATGGGATGGAAAAGAAAGAAATATTAAAAGAGAGAAGATGTTTGCAAGTAAATTATGTTACTTTTGAGACAGATTGGAAAGTTTACTGATCCTGTAAAGATTTTACGGTTAGTTTTTTTGTTTTAAGAGATTTGATTGCCTCTAAAAATGAATATGCAGTAGACATATTTGTGCAGTAAGGAATTTTATTTGCCAAAGTACCACGTCTTAGTGCTCTTGCATCACTAATTCTATGCTCAGAGTTTCCACCACCAGTATTGATTACTAAAGATATTTTTCCTGAACTTAAAACATCTACTATATGAGGCCTTCCACTACTTACTTTGTTAATAATTTTACAACTCATTCCATTTTCTTTAATAATATTCGCAGTACCCTTAGTTGCTGATAATGAAAAACCTAGTTTAGTTAATCTTTGAGCAATACCAATCACTTCCTGCTTATGAGAATCTTTTACTGACAAAAATGCTAAACCTTTTTTTGGTAAAGAATTTGATGCAGCAATTTGACTTTTTGCAATAGCCATACCAAAGTCATCATCAAAACCCATAACCTCACCAGTTGATTTCATTTCAGGCCCCAAGAGAAGATCACTATCTGGAAACTTATTAAAAGGAAATACAGCCTCTTTAACTGCAAATCTTTTATTTGTTTTATATTTTAATTTATATTTTGAAAGTTTTTCACCTGCCATTATTCTAGATGCTATTTTTGCAAGAGGAACTCCATTAGCTTTTGATACAAAAGGAACAGTCCTACTTGCTCTTGGATTAACTTCTATGACATAAATTTCATCATTTTTAATTGCATATTGAATATTTAGAAATCCTTTTACCTTAAGAGCTAAAGCTAGTTTTCTTGTTTGAATTTTTAATTCTCTTAAAAGATTATCTTTAATGGAAACTGGAGGAAGACAACATGCAGAATCTCCCGAATGAATACCTGCTTCTTCAATGTGTTGCATAATCCCTGCAACATAAACATCTTTTCCATCTGAAATTGCATCAACATCAACCTCCATTGCATGATCAATAAATTTATCAATTAAGATAGGATTTTGATCAGATGCTTTAAATGCTTCGTTTATAAATTGCTTTAATTGACTTTTATCATGGACAATTTCCATTGCTCTACCACCTAAAACATATGATGGTCTTACAACAACTGGAAGTCCAATTTGTTCAGATATTTTTATTGCTTGATCAAATTTGTATGCAATACCACTTTCTGCTTGTTTTAAATTTAGTTTAATTAATAAATCTCTAAATCGATCTCTATCTTCTGCAAGATCAATTGATGTATATTGAGTTCCAAGAATAGGAAGTTTATTTTCATGTAAAAACTTAGCTAATTTAATTGGCGTTTGACCTCCAAATTGAGCAATAACACCTAGAAGAGTTCCTTTAGATTTTTCTTTTAAAATTATATTTTGAACGTATTCCTCAATTAAAGGTTCAAAATATAATCTGTCACTCGTATCATAATCAGTTGATACCGTTTCAGGATTACAATTTACCATAATTGTTTCAAATCCAGCTTCTTTCAATGAAAAACTTGCCTGACAACAACAATAGTCAAATTCAATACCTTGTCCTATTCTGTTAGGTCCACCACCTAGAATTATTATTTTTTTTCTATTTGTTGGGTCTGCTTCACATTCTGAATTTATAGAAAAGTTCCTTTGATATGTAGAGTACATATAGGGTGTAAATGATTTAAATTCTGCTGCGCATGTATCTACTTTTTTAAATACAGGCAATACTTTTAAAGCAACTCGTTTTGATCTTACTATTTTTTCACTTATGCCTGATAATTTTGATAATTTTTTATCTGAAAAACCAATCGATTTAACTCTATTAAATTCCTCAAATGATTTTGGAAGTCCTCTTTTAACAATTTTTGTTTCCTCATCTACTAATTCTTTAATTTGGTTTAAAAACCAGGGATCAACTTTAGATAATTTATAAATTGTATTTAAAGGTATTTTTTTTCTAAAAGCTTCAGCGATAAGTAGTAATTTATTAGGAATATTTATTTTTAGTTGATTTAATATTTCTTTTTTTGAAAATTTAAATATATCATCAAGACCAGATAGACCAGTTTCTAATGAGACCAAAGCTTTTTGAAAAGATTCTTTAAAGTTTCTCCCCATAGCCATTGCTTCCCCGACAGATCTCATTGAAGTTCCCAAAATTGCCTTAGTGTCCGAAAATTTTTCAAAAGTAAATCTTGGTATTTTTGTTACTACATAATCTATGGTTGGCTCAAAAGAGGCAGGTGTTACTTTAGTAATCTCATTTTGAAGTTCATCTAATGTATATCCTACTGCTAATTTTGCCGCCACTTTTGCTATTGGAAAACCAGTTGCTTTTGATGCAAGTGCTGAGGAACGCGAAACTCTAGGGTTCATCTCAATGATTACCATTCTTCCATTTTTAGGATTGATTGCGAACTGAACATTTGAACCACCTGTTTCAACTCCAATTTTTCTTAAACATGCAATGGAAGCATTTCTCATTACTTGATATTCTTTATCAGTTAAAGTTAAAGCAGGAGCAATGGTTACAGAATCTCCTGTGTGCGTTCCCATTGGATCAATGTTTTCAATTGAACAAATTATTATACAGTTATCATTTTTGTCTCTGACAACTTCCATTTCGAATTCCTTCCAACCGTCAAGACATTCTTCCACAAGCACTTGGTTTTGAGGAGACTCGTGCATTCCTTCTTTAACAATTTTAAAAAAATCTTTTTTAGTTCTTGCTATACCCCCGCCTAATCCACCTAAAGTAAAAGAAGGTCTAATAATTGCAGGCAGACCAATTTTTTTTAAACATTTTTTTGCATTATTAAAATTATTTAAAATTTCAGATTTTGGTAAATCAATACCAATATCAGACATGTTCTTTCTAAATTTTTTTCTATCTTCCGCATTAGCAATCGCTTTTGAATTTGCTCCAATAAGCTCAATTTTATATTTCTTTAACAATCCAACTTTCTCTGCATTTATTGCTAAATTAAGCGCAGTTTGACCCCCCATGGTTGGAAGAATTGCATCTGGTTTTTCTTTTTTTATAACTTCTTCAAGTATTTCTATTGAGATTGGTTCTATATATGTTTTATCAGCAACACCCGGGTCAGTCATAATTGTTGCGGGATTTGAGTTAATTAAAACTACTTTATAACCCTCATCCTTAAGTGCCTTGCATGCTTGTGTTCCTGAATAATCAAACTCACAAGCTTGTCCAATTATTATTGGTCCAGCTCCTATGACTAATATTTTTTTAATGTCTTTTCTTTTTGGCATATTTTTTAACTTCTTTAATAAATTCACTAAATAAGTAATGGCTATCTTGTGGGCCTGGATTAGACTCTGGATGATATTGCACAGAAAAAACTGGCTTATTCTTTAGTTTTATTCCCTCGATACAATTATCAAATAAAGATTTATGAGTAACAATTATATTTTTATTTAAACTTTCTTTAACAATTTCAAACCCATGGTTTTGACTAGTAATTTCAACTTTATCTGTGATCAAATTTTTTACTGGATGATTTGCACCTCTGTGACCAATTTTCATTTTTTTGGTTTTGGCATTTAAAGATAAAGCTAATATTTGATGACCTAAGCAAATTCCAAATATAGGAAGATTTGATTTAATTAATTCCTGTACTGTTTTAATTGCATATCTTCCTGTAGCGGCAGGATCTCCGGGACCATTTGATAAAAAAATTCCATGTGGTTTAAGTTTCAAAATTTCTTTAGAAGATAATTTACAAGAAACAACTTTAACCTCACAATCATAATCTGAAAAATATCTTAAAATATTTTTTTTTATACCAAAATCAATTGCAACAATTTTTAATTTTTTCTTTTTATTTTTTACAAAGCCACTTTCTTTTGTCCATGTTTTTAGACCCTGCCACGTATACGTTTTTGGAGTTGAAACTATTTCTGCTAAATCCATTCCATTAAGACCTGGCCATTTAATTGAGGTTTTAATAAGTTTATTAATATTAAATTTTCCAGATTTTTTGTTTGAAATTGTTCCTTTAGGGGCGCCCTTATCTCTAATATAGTTTGTTAAGCTTCTTGTATCCAAACCAGTAATACCAACAATTTTATTTTTCTTTAGCCATTTATTTAAATCAATTAAAGATCTATAATTTGATGGACTAGTAATTTCTGAATTAAAAATAACTCCTCTAGTCCATATTTTTTCAGACTCTAAATCCTCTTTATTTGCTCCTACGTTTCCAATGTGAGGGAATGTAAAATTTATTATTTGGCCTGCATACGAAGGGTCTGAAATTATTTCTTGGTAACCAGTTAAAGAAGTGTTAAAGCAAACTTCTCCAGTAGCCTCACCTTGATAACCTAAGCCTATACCTTTATAAACTGTCTTATTTTCGAGAACTAAAATAGCTGGGGGAAATTGAGAATTAATTGATGAATATTTTTTTCGTTTTAAGGTCAATTACAACTCATGAGTTAAAGGTTAATACAATAAAACCTATTTTTCCGCAACACCTCTAATATAATTTTGTAAAAAAACAATTTATCTTTTGAACAATTTTGTCTTTTAGGTAAATTAAAAAAATGAGCTTAAGAGACAAAATAGAAACAGACTACAAAAATGCATTAAAATCAAAAGATAAAAACAAAATATCAACTTACAGGTTAATATTATCTGGAATAAAAGATTTAGATATTAACAATAGATCGGGACCAAATAAAAAGGAAACTGATGATGAAGATATTAAAAAACTTTTAAAGAAAATGATAAAACAAAGATCCGAATCTATAGAGGTTTATAAAAAAAATAATAGATCAGATCTTTTAGAGATAGAGCAAGGAGAAGTTGCTGTTTTATCTGAATATTTACCAAAACAATTATCAGAAGAAGAAACCATTAACATTTGTAAAGAAATTATTGAAAAAACTGGAGCTAGCTCAGTAAAAGATATGGGCAAGGTAATGGGTCAATTAAAACAAGGGTATTCTGATACAATAGATTTTTCCAAAGCAGGAGCATTAATTAAAGAGCTTCTTAACAAGTGATGAAATATCCAAAAGAATATTTAGAAGAAATCAAAGCGCGTTTAAAGGTTTCAACAGTGGTTTCAAAATCTGTAAATTTAAAAAAAAGAGGTAAAGAATTTGTAGGTCTTTCACCATTTAAAAATGAGAAGACCCCATCATTTACAGTTAATGATGAAAAAGAGTTTTACCATTGCTTTAGTACAGGAGAACATGGAAACATTTTTGATTTTGTTATGAAAACACAAAACCTTAAATTCGGAGAAGCGGTGAAAAATCTTGCAAGTCTAGCAGGTATGCAGCCTTATACTTTCTCAAAACAGGATGAACAAAGAGAAAAAAACTTTCAACAATATAAAAATATATATTCAACTTATGTCGAATTTTATCATGAGGAATTGTTTAAAAATGCAAATGCAGAATTAGCAAAAAATTATCTTAAGAATAGAAACCTAACTGCAGATGAAGTTAAAAAATTTAAAATTGGTTTTGTTACTAAAAATCAAAATATTTACGAAAAATTTTCAAAAGACTTTGATGAAAAAATTTTGAAAGAGAGTGGCTTATTTTATTTTGATGAAAAGAAAAATAAATTTATAGAAAGATTTAAAGATAGAGTTATTTTCCCAATTAACAATATTTCAGGTGATCCAATAGGATTAGGTGGAAGGACAATCGAAAAAAATTCTTATCTTGCAAAATATATTAATTCCCCTGAAACACCATTTTTTAGAAAAGGTTCTAATTTATTTAATTTAGATAGAGCTAGAAAACTTTCTAACAAAGAAGATTATATATATTTGGTCGAAGGCTATATGGATGTAGTTGGCTTAAGTAGAGCTGGAATTGAAAATTCAGTTGCAAATCTAGGTACAGCTCTAACAACAAAACAAATATTAATTTTAAATCAATTTTTTGATCACATAATTATTTGTTTTGATGGCGATGAAAGTGGTTATAAAGCAGCACTAAGAGCTGCTGAAAATTCAATTGTAGAACTACAGCCAGAGAAAAAAATCTCTTTCCTTTTTTTACCAGAAAATGAAGACCCAGATAGTTTTGCTAACAAAAATGGTAAAGAGAGTTTTTTAGAGTTTTCAAAGAATAATACTTTACCAATTCACAACTTTATTTTTGAACATTATTTCAAACAAACAGATGGAAATCCATCTTCAAGAGCTATCTTTGAAAAAAAATTAAGATCAATTTCTTCAACAATTAAAGATGAATATATAAAAAAATATGTTTTAGAATTCTTTTTAGATAAAATAAATGAATTAACTCCAAACATTAATAAGAAATTTAAGAAAATTTATTCTGAAAACACAAAATCATTAAAAACAACTCAAAATTATTATAATGAAACCAAAAATCTAAAATCTGTTGAGATAAAGGAATTCTCTTTACTTTATTTAATATTAAAAAAACCAATTTTAATTAAGGAACATTCTTATTTAATTCAGGAAATAAAATTATTTTCTAAAGAAAACAAATTGATTTTTGAGGAAATGTTGAAACAGACAAATAACTTTGAAACTAGCGACATAACTGATCTAAAAATAGATCAAAATTTAATTGATAGAGTAGAGAAATACGCATCGATTAAGCATATCTTTATTAAAAATCAGCATGATGATCAAAAAATGATTGAAATACTAAATGAAATCATAAGAGATCTTAAGAATTATGATCTTGAATTTCGAATTGCGGACTTAGAATCGAAATTTTCTAAAGATTTAAGTGAGACAACATTTAATGAACTAAAAGAGCTTAAAAAGCTTCAAAAAATCAACTAATTAAAAAAAAAATCGCATAGATTTTTCTCAAATCTACATTATATACATCTTCCGAACTTTATATTGTGGAACGAATAATAACAAAATCATTTGCTAGATTGATGGGTCGTGGGATCCATAGAGGATTTATAACTCATGAAGAGTTAAATAAATCTTTAGGAAAAAGAAATTTATCAAACGAGAATTTAGAGCAAGCCTTTATTCATATTCTAGATGAGAATATTGTCTTAGTAGAAAAGAAATCTGATTTTAAAGTCTTGAAGAAAAAAGACTCCTCTTCAAAAGAAGAAGGAAAAACAATTGAGAAAAGCGATGATCCTATAAGAATGTACCTTAGAGAAATGGGAGGTGTGGAACTTCTATCAAGGGAAGGTGAAATCGCGATAGCTAAAAGAATTGAAGCTGGAAAAGATGTTATGCTTAATGCTTTATCGCAAAGCCCTATTACAGCACAACAATTTTTTGAATGGAATACCAAACTTCAAAATGATGAGATTCTAGTTAGAGAGATAATTGATATTGATACTAACTATATGGAAGATGAAGATACAGGTCAAAGCGCTAAACAAAAAAAATCAGACTCTGGTAATAGCGAAGAGGGAGGTGAAGATAATTCAAACTCTAATGATGATGATGAATTCAATCCAACCTTGGCTGCTATGGAAACTGAAATTAAACCAAAGGTGTTGCAAACAGTTCATAATCTTACAAAAGAATATAATAAACTTATTAAGTATCAAAAAGAGAAGCTTGAATGTGTATTAAACTCTCAAACTTTTTCAACTTCTAAAGAAAAAAATTATAAAAAAATTGTAGATGATATTTTAGAAAACATAAAATCACTTCAATTGTCCCCATCAGTTTTGGAAGAGTTGGTCCAAAAGCATTATGCAGAAAATAAAAAAATTATATCTTTAGAGGGTAATTTGCTAAGACTTGCAATTGATGCAAAAATTTCAAGAGATGAATTTATAAAATTTTATGTTGGAAATGAAATTAATCCAAATCTAAAAAACTTTTTAGACACCAATGAAGTTTGGAAAAAATTCTTTCAAAAAAATAAAGATGAATTTAAAAATATAAGAGAACGATTAATAGAAATAAGTCATAAACTAGGAATATCAGTTACAGATTTCAAAAAGTTAGTAAGCAGAGTTCAAAAAGGTGAGAAAGAGTCTAGGATTGCTAAAAAAGAAATGGTTGAAGCTAA
>WTIW01000038.1 GCA_011526385.1 Pelagibacteraceae bacterium
TGTCTAATTAAGATAAATTTAACTTTAGATAAATCTAATTGTGAAGATTTTACAATTTTATAAAATCTTTTCTTTAAATAGTTTATTTTTATGTAATCTCCCTTTGCAATTACTTTATTATTAATAATGGATAGGTTTTTAGGATCATAGTAGAAAATTTTATATCCTAATTTTTCACCTCTGCTTGCTAGAAAAATACTTGTGTCTGTTATTGGATTAAGTTTACTTAAGTTATTACCTTGAACAGCAATAATTTTATTGGTCATATAAGTTATTCAAATTTTCATCTTTTGAAAATTTATACAACATATGATCAGCATTTGTTTTTTTATTTTCAATTATTCTAAATAAGTGATCTAGAAATTTTTCTTCATTAATATTCTTTTTATTTAATACATTTCTATTTGATAGGCCTTTTTTTGAAATATTTAAAATCAAAGAAGACCAGTAAAATAAATCTTTGCCCATTAGTTGCGTAGACAAACCTTTCTTTGGAGCTTCTTTGTATGCATTCAATACTTCTGTTTTATCCCACTTGTTAACAACATCTAAAGCTTCATCTAAATTTCCATATATTAATCCTGTATTAAAAGCAGGTCCTGAACATAAACAGTCCCATCCACATGCATCCATAGATCTTAATTCAATATATTTTTTTAATCTATTTTCTGTAAAAATTGTTCCAAGATGAGTGCTTAACTCATTTTCTGTTGGTAATTTATTTTCAACTTCAGAAATTTTACCATTCATATAATCTTTAAATGTATAATTTTTTCCTGATATGTATTTGCCATCTCTTTGTAAAAATAGTAACGACATGTTCATTACAAAGTCAGCATATTTTTCAAAATTAAAATCTTCTAAAAAGAATTCTGGAAGACCGCCACGAGATGTTTGTTGCCAAGCATGAGATCTATAAGAAAAGTAACCACTATCTTTCTTTTCAAGAACAGACGAATTTGCAAATAAAGCAATATTTATTGGAGTTAAGTAATTTGAAAGTTTAAATTTTTTTGTAAAATCTTGCTCAGAAACATAATCTACATTTAATTGTGTTCCACATGTTCTATACATCATATCTAAACTTAAAGAGCCACCTTCTGGCATATCCTTGGTCATAACCTCGTATCTTTGCTTAGGGTTATTAGGTATATCTGAAAGTTTTGATATAGGATCAAAACCTGCGCTAATTATTTTAAAATTAAGTTTTTCTATTACTTGTTTTAATTCGAATAAATATTCATGAGATTCAGCACAAGCTTCATGGATATTATTTAATTTAGCACCAGAGAGCTCTATTTGATTTCCAGGTTCAAGAGTAATGCTTTTGTCGTCTTTTGTAAGACCGATGATATTAGTTTTCTCATAAATTGGTTTCCAACCAAACTCATACAATTGGTCAAACATTTTAAGAATTGAGTTATAATCAATCCTTCTATTATTTTTATTATCGAACAAGAATTTTTCATGTTCAATTCCAATCTTTAAATTATCAGTTTCCTTAATACCTGATTTGAAATAATTAATTATTTGTTCTTTATTTTGAATCATGAGTTATTTTATGATCCCTTAAGTAAGCATTTATTTCATTTATACCAGAAATTTTATTAGAACAGGTTTGATTCTTGCATATAACAACAAAAGGTTCTTCATTTCCTTTGTTTTTATAAACAAATATAGCTCTATCAGAAAAATCTTTTAATAATTTATGTCTTATTTCCTCTGTTTTCTTAGGGTCCCCATAAAATGTGAATGAAATAGTTTCCTTACAAATATCTAGAGATTTAATAAAGCTAAACATCTGAGAAAAATTAGAATTTAGTACTTGATGAAAAGATTTATTTAATATCTCAATTTTTTCATACCAAGTTTTATTATCTGTGATTGCGTAAAGCTTATTACACAAGGTTAAATAAATACTGTTTCCATTTGGTATATTATTATCATTCAAATCAATTGGACTTACAAAAAGATCATTTTTTTTTATTTGGTTTTTTTGAAGCAACTTAGATTTTTCATCAAAAAATAATTCCCATATTTCATTCATTAATTTTATTGATTTTTCTAAATATTGATCGTCATCCTCTATCTCATAAAGACTGATTAATAATTTTGAGTAATAAACATAATCTTCTAAAAAAACATCGATCTCACTTGTTTCGTAACAATGAAATATTTTTTCAGAAGTTTTTTCTTCTAAAATTTTGAATTTTTCTAAAGCTATTTTTTTAATATCTTTGTTATCTAAAACTAATGATGCGTTTAACAAAGTATCTATTAAAAAAGCATTTTGGTCAGTTTGAGATTTATCGTCGAATAATGGTTTTAACCTTTTGTTCCTAGTAAAAACTAATTGCTTCTCAATATCTACTATTTCCTTTTTTTCTTCTTCATCTAATTCAATATTATTTTCAATTAAGATATTTTTACCTTCGAAATTTCCTTCTTTAGATATTAAATATTTTTTTTCAAACAAACTTAAGTTTTCTTTAAGATTCTCTTCTAACTCCTCATATGACCACGTATAAAATTTTCCTTCAACTCCCTCACTATCAGCATCATATGCAGATCCATAAAGACCACTTTCATTAATAAAATCTTTATTTAAAAAATTAATTGATTGAATTAATTTTTGCTTGAAATATTCAGATTTTGTTTTTTGATAAAATTTAGTTAATAAATTTATAAACTGAACATTATCATAAAGCATTTTTTCAAAGTGGGGGACAATCCATTTTTCATCTACAGTATATCTTGCTATACCTCCAACTAATTGATCATAAATACCTTTTGAACAAATATTTTTTAATAGAGTTTCTACAGGCTTTAAATATTTTCCATCGTTTGTTTTTAGAAAAAAATAGAACATTGTATCAAAAAGGTAAAATTGAGGAAATTTAGGAGCGCCTTTAAAACTTCCATTTGTATCGTCTAAATAAGAAATAATTTTATCAACAAATGGTAATAATGCCTGATCTAGCACTGCTGTTCTTTGATTAATTTTTGAAAAAATATTTTGCATCTGTACTGCTTGAGCAATAATTTTTTCTCTGTTGTTTTGATAAACTTCAGAAACATTATTTAAAACTTTTCTAAAATCAGGTCTTCCATGCATTTCTTTTGGTGGAAAATATGTGCCACCTGTAAAAGGAACTCCATTTTCATCTAAAAACATTGAAAGAGGCCAACCACCTTGTGTTCCTGTGAGGATAGATAAGCTTTTTTGAAAAACGTAATCAAGATCTGGTCTTTCTTCACGATCAACTTTTATATTAATAAATTTTTCGTTCATTATTTTGGCTGTCTCCTCATCTTCAAAACTTTCATGTGCCATTACATGGCACCAATGACAGCTGGCATAACCAACACTTAAAAAAATTGGTTTTTTCTCTATTTTTGCCTGATTTAAGCTTTCATTATTCCAAGGAAACCAATTTACAGGATTATTTTCATGTTGTTTCAGATACGGACTTTTTTCCGACTTTAGATTGTTTGGCATTTAAATTTTAATTAATTTGCGTGTGGTGTTCTTGAAAATATTTTAAGGACCATTGGCTCAAAGTCTTTTAAAGACATTGATTTATAATTGGGATCAAAGGATTTTTGGTCCCAATTTTCGCAAAAGTTTACAGTATCTTCGTAATACTCGTGTCCTTTGTATTGATCTCTTTTATTTCTATTTCCACCTAAATGATGTGCGTAATAATACATTTGAAACTCACCATGTTTTTCTATGATCCAATGAGTTTTTTTTGAAACATAAGGTTTTAAAACTGCAGCTGCATACTCTGAGTGGTTCATAGGCGCTAATTCATCACCAATATCATGCAATAAAGTTGCAACTATCATTTCTTCATCCGCTTTATCATTAAAAGCTCTTGTAGCTGATTGAAGCGAATGCTCTAATCTTGAAACTTTATAACCTTCTAAAGTTTCATTTAAGTTTTCCATAAATTTAATTAATCTTTCACCAGTTTTATTTGCAAATTCTCTTTCATGTTTATCTAACAAAAGATAATCATCTTTTGTTCCATGTTTCATTTCTGTAAAAGATACTGTTTTCATTAATTATTCGATGCGGTACTTAACAGAGATAATTGTGTGACTTTATCACCACCCAATTCATCAATAATTTTAACTGGATAATCCCCTGTAAAATAATGATCTGTTAATTGTGGATAATTATCATTTCTTTTTTCAAATCCCATAGCCTTATATAATCCATCTAAACTTAAAAATTTTAAACTTTCAGCGCTAATAAATTCTTTAATTTCATCAACGGATTTATTTGCTGCAAGTAATTCTTTCTTAGTAGGGGTATCCACTCCATAAAAATCAGGATATTTAATTTCTGGACTTGCAATTCTAACATGAACCTCTTTTGCACCTGCATCATATAACATTTTTACTATCTTATATGATGTTGTTCCTCTTACTAACGAGTCATCAATTAATACAATCTTTTTATTTTGGATTACTGATAAGTTAGCATTTAATTTTAATTTAACCCCTAAACTTCTAATTTTTTGGGATGGTTCAATAAAAGTTCTTCCAACATAATGATTTCTAATTAAACCCAAATCAAAACCTAAACCCTTTTCTTGTGCATATCCTAATGCTGCTGCATTACCAGAGTCTGGTACAGGCACAACAAGGTCTGCTTTAAAACTATCTTCTTTTGCAAGTTGTGCTCCAAAATTTTTTCTATATTCATAAGCTGTTTTTCCAGCAAGGATACTGTCTGGTCTTGAAAAATATATATACTCAAAAATACAAGGTCTCACCTTTTTTGGAGGAAATGGCTTTAAGCTTTGTAGTTCATCATTTTCAATATATACAATTTCACCATTTTCAACTTCTCTAATAAATTTTGCTCCTATAATATCTAATGCACATGTTTCTGATGCAAAAACATAAGAATTTTTTAATTTTCCAATTACTAAAGGACGAATGCCATATGGGTCTCTAACTCCAACGAGAGTATTTTGAGCCATCATTACCAAAGCATACCCACCTTGAATTTGGAAAATAGCATCAATTATTTTATCAATTGTTTTTGCTCTTTTTGATTTTGCAATTAATTGAACAATTGTTTCAGTATCTGAGGTGGTATAAAAAATTGCACCATCTTCAACTAGTTTGCTTCTTAGAGTAATTGCATTTGTTAAATTTCCGTTATGAGCAACTCCAATTCCACCAGCGTTTGTATCAGCAAAGAAAGGCTGAACGTTTCGAAGCGCTGTTCCACCTGTTGTGGAATATCTATTGTGTCCAATTGCAAATTTTCCTGGAAGTTTATTTAGTACTTTTTCCTTATTAAAATTGTCACCAACTAAACCAAATCTTTTTTCAGAATGATATTTTTCTCCATCAAAAGAAACAATACCACAACCTTCCTGTCCTCTATGCTGAAGTGCATGTAAGCCTAATGCTGTTAATGTAGATGCATCGGGTGAATTACTTATTCCAAAAACACCACATTCTTCTTTTATTTTTGGACTATATATCCTGAACTTTTTCTTTAGCGTCTTGATATTGTTTTTCATTGGGAAATTCTTTTATAAGGTACTTGCTACCTTTTTCAACCCAAGGAAATGTAAAAGAATCCTTTAAGTTTAAAGGCCATTTATCATAATTATAAACTACTGTAGCTGCTGTAAAGAGACAAACTATTAAAACGTAAGATTTAACGATTCCAAATATAAATCCAAATACTTTATCTATCGATCCAATTCCAGAATAAGATACAGCCTTGCTGATAGCTTTATTAATCATCAATATTACAAAAATAATAATAATAAATAGACCAACACCCAATATAATATCTAAAACATATTCATTATCTAAAATACCTTCTACATATGGTTTTACTTTAGGAAAAATATAAATTGTTAATACATATGCTAACACCCATTTTGCAGCAGAAAGAATTGATAACACAAATCCTTTAATGGCACCTCTTATCATTAAGAGAGCTGTTAAAACTAAATAAATATAATCAAATAATGTAACTTTTTCTAAAAGGTCTTGTATATTTTCAATCACTTTAATTTAAAGGGTTTAACTACTAATAACAAAGATGGAAGCAAAGTTAAAACAGAAATCATTGCCAATAACATTGCAATTCCAGTGAAAATTCCAAAATAAATTGTTGGTATAAAATTAGATAATACTAAAATAGAAAAACCAAACACAATTGTTATTGATGTATTTAAAATAGCAATACCAACTGTTGAGTGACAAGTTTTTAATGTTTTATTATAATCCTTAAGTTTAAAATATTCTTCTTTAAATCGATAAATGTAATGAATACTGTTATCTACTGCTATACCAATTGTTATTGCTGCAATTGTAATTGTCATCATGTCTAAGGGAATTCCAGCTAAACCAATAATACCTAGTATAAAAAATGCTGCGATAAAGTTTGGCACCACACCAATTAAAGATAATTTTATATTTCTAAATAAAATTATGAACATAATAAATATACCAACCATAACAAAACCAAGTGTTAAAATTTGAGATTTGAAAAGACTTTGAAGTAAATTATTAAACAATATTAATACTCCACCTAATTTGAATTCTTCTTTAGATAATCCTAATTTATTCTCTAAATCAAAATTAATTTGATTTATTAAATCGTTTCTTCTTAAATCTGGTAGACTGTCTTTTATTCTTAAGCTAATTCGTGCCTCAGAATCTTTAATTGAGATATAAGGATCAACAATTTCTTTTTTAATTGTATCTGGGATCTTTGAATACAAAAGACCCATTTCAAGAGTTCCAAGCTCTTTATTGTTATTTAGTTGTGTTGCAACCTCAATTATTGAGGAAAAAGAGAGAACTTTTCCAATAGGTTTTAAGCTGTCCAAATAATTATGAACATTATTAATTTTATCTATTTTATCTTTAGTAAACCAATATTTATCATTATTTTCTTCTTCATCACCCCAATCCTCATCATCACCCCAATCATCTTCGGTTTCTTCTTTTTCTTTTTTTGGGAACTTAAGAATTACCTCAAGAGGTGTTGTGCCTCCAAGTTTTTCATCAATTAGCTTCATTCCTTTATAAATTTCGGTGTTTTTATTGAAATAATTAATAAAACTATTTTCTACTTCTAACTTTGAAATACCGAGAATACTTAAAAGTATAACAACAATAGTTATGCTAAAAATTGAATTCTTATTTTTAAGTGCAAAACCACCTAGGACCTCAGTAATTTTAGAATTTTGATTTTTTTTTATTGAAATATTGGAGCTTTGTACAAAATTTAATAGCGTTGGTAGCAATGTAAATGTAATCGTAAATGATGTTATAAGCCCTAAAGTCATCATCCAGCCAAAATCTATAATTGGTTTTATTTCACTAAAAATTAGAGATAAAAATGCACATATCGTAGTAAGCACCGTATACAAAATTGGCCAAAACATATTACTAGTTGTCATAATAATTATTTTTGCCTTGGATAATTTTGTAAATTTTTTTGATAATTGAAGAAACCTTGTGCTCATATGAATGTTCATTGCCATTGTAAGAATAAGCATCATCGCAATAAAATTTGATGAGATAACAGTAACCTTCCAACCAATTAAACCAAGAAGACCCATCATTATAATTACAGAAAAAAAACAACTACTTATTGGAACAATAATCCAAATTAGTTTTCTAAATACAAACCAGAGGGTTAAAATAATAAAACCTAAAACTCCAAGACCAAATACAACAATATCATTTTTAATAAAAGTCATCATGTCATCAGCTATCATAGGAATTCCTCCTAAATGAATTTTTCCAGCAGAATTAAAATTTTTTATGACTTCTCTTATTTCAACAATATTTTGGTGATTTTGTTTTTTTATTTTATCTTTGTATTTTTCTAAGTCTTTTTTATTTTTAAAGTTTGTAATTTTCTCATTTGGTTTTAAATAAACAATTATCCCACTAGTTTTACCATCTTCACTAATTACAAAGTTTCTAAAAACAGGGCTATTTAAAATTTCATCAAAGCCTCTACTTTTATCTATATTATCATCTTTAAGTGTTCTAAAATTTTGCAACCTCTCGACCAAAGGTTGATCTGTACTATTTAATAGAGGAATGTCTAAAAGAGTTATAACTCCATGCACCCAACTTAATTTTTGAATTTCTTGTTTAAGCTTTAATAAGTTCTCAACAGACGATGGTGAAATCATCTCATCTTTTGGAGTATAAGTTAACACCAAAAATTCTTTTGCACCGTATCTTTTAGTTATCTCATTTAGATATTTTAAATCAGGATCACCTTCTATTAACAAGGTATCAGAAGATGCATCAAGTCTAAAATCTTTTGAGTAATATCCAAAAAAAACAAGACAGATTATTAATAAAGAGAAAATTAATTTAGGTTTCTCAATTATATTTTTTTGATAAAAATTAGCTAACATTCAATATTAGCTTATATATTTTAAATTAATTATTTTGAATATCTTTAAATTTCGTAAACATCGCTTCAAATTCAAGCATAATATTACCTGTTGGTCCATGACGTTGTTTACCAATAATTATTTCAGCAAGATTTGAAACTTCATTCATTTTTGCTTGCCATTCAGCATGCTCTACAGTTGCTGGTCTAGGCTCTTTTCTTTCTAAATAATAAGCTTCTCTGTATACAAACATTACAACATCCGCATCTTGCTCAATCGACCCAGATTCTCTTAAATCTGATAATTGTGGTTTTTTATCATCTCGAGCTTCAACTGCTCTTGATAACTGTGATAATGCAACAACAGGAACGGAGAGTTCTTTTGCAAGTGCTTTTAATCCCTGAGTTATCTCTGAAATTTCTTGAACTCTTCCATCCTTAAAATTAGATGCTCTCATCAGCTGAATATAGTCGATTACAACCATATCAAGACCATATAGTCTTTTAATTCTTCTTGCTCTATTGCTTAAAGATGCAATTGATATTGCAGGTGTTTCATCAATATATAATGGTAATTCACTTACATTTTTTGATGTTTCTATAAATTTATCAAATTGCTCTTCAGATATTCTTCCACGTCTAATGTCATTAGATTTAATTCTAGATTGTTCTGCTAAAATTCTAGTTGATAGTTGCTCAGATGACATTTCTAGAGAAAAGAAAGCAATAGAAGATTTTTTTGCATCATCTTGAAGTTTTTTTGCGGCATTAAATGCAATATTTGTAGCGAGTGCTGTTTTACCCATTGAAGGTCTTCCTGCAATTATAATTAAATCAGATTTATGTAATCCTCCAAGCCTATCATCAAGATCAGTTAAACCTGTTGGTACACCCACTATACCTTCATCATTTTTGTATGCACTTGATGCCATCTCAATTGTTTGTCTCATGGCTTCATCAAATTTAATTAAAGAATTACTAAAGGAACCTTTTTCAGCTAAATCGAATAAAGATTTTTCAAAATCTTCTATTATTTTTTGACCATCGCTATCTAGATCATTTAATTTTGCTGTATCAATTATATTTTCAGAAATTTTGATTAATTCTCTTTTTACAAATAGATCATAGACCAATTTTGAGTATTCTATAGCTTGTCTTGAAGATGTTGAAAATTTTGTAATTTTGA
>WTIW01000009.1 GCA_011526385.1 Pelagibacteraceae bacterium
GGGTAGCCCATCACCCCAAGACCAATGAAAGCAACATTACAAGTCATAATTTTTTATGTTTAAAGGTTTAAGTTTAAAAGTATTAATTTTTGGATTTATTTTTACATTTTTTTCAAGCTTTGGACAGAGTTTTTTTTTAGGTCTATTTAATTCTAGCATAAGAGATGCACTATCAATTTCCCACGGTCAATTTGGAACTATTTATGCTTCAGCAACATTATGTAGTAGTTTATTATTAATTTGGGTTGGAAAAAAAATAGATGATGTAAATGTATTTAAATTTGCATTTTATGTAACTATTCTTCTGTCATTTTCATGTTTTTTCTTTTCTAAAATTTCATCAGTTATATTTTTATTTATTGCAATTTTTTTAATGAGATTTTCAGGTCAAGGAATGATGTCTCATACAGCAACTACTACAATTTCGAGATACTTTACAAAATCTAGAGGAAAAGCATTGAGCACTGGCTGGTTTGGTCTTTCTGTTGCTGAATTCATCTTGCCAGTTTTAATGGTATATCTTTTAACAATTTATGCTTGGCAAAATATTTGGCTTTCTATTTCAATATTAGTTCTTATTTTTTTACCAATAGTTTCTTTCTTTTTAGTTAAAGATCTTAATCTAAATTCAAGAGAGAAATCAGAAAACGATGAATATAAAGAAGAAAATATTAAACAATGGAGAAGAATAGAGGTAATTAAAGATTATAGATTTTATATTATTTGTTCCAATATGCTTGCAATGCCATGGATTGCTACTGGTGTTTTTGTTTATCAATCTTTTATTACAAGCTCAAAAGAATGGGGAGAATATATTATTGCTCAATCTTTTATGGCTTATTCAATTTGTTCAGTTGTTACTTTATTAATATCAGGTTTTTTAATAGATAAATTTACCAGTCGTAAGTTATTAATTTATATGAATATACCTTTATTGCTTTCAACATTCGTTATCATGTTTTTAAGCAATGAATATTCAGCTTTTATATTTTTGGGATTAATTGGAATTTCAAATGGATTAGCCAATGTTCTAGGCTCATCTACATGGGCTGAGATTTATGGTGTAAAATATATCGGATCCATCAAAGCATTAACAACTGCATTAATGGTTTTTTCAACTGCCTTTGGAACTGCTTTATTTGGTATATTAATTGATTTTGGTTTTACTATTGAGAAAATTGCTATTGTTTCAGCAATTTATATATTTTCTTCAATTGTTTTGCTTTTTTTTACGAGAAGAAAGCTAAACCCTGTAATTATTTAAAAATAGCTTGATTTTTTAAGGTGCGAGGTATAAATAACCGCCCATGGCAAGAGTAACCGTAGAAGACTGTATAGATAAAGTAGAGAGCCCTTATGAATTGGTTCTTGTTGCAAAAGAAAGAGCAACGCAACTTAATTCAGGCATAGAACCTACTTTAGATAGAGACAATGACAAAAATACAGTTATTGCATTAAGAGAAATAGCTGAAGAAACTATCAAAGTTCCAGATTTAACTGATGCAGCAGTTTACAAACTTAGAAAACATGTAGAACAAGTTGATGATACTGGAGAAGAAGACGAAGACATTGGTGATGATTTTGAAAATTTATACAAAGGCGAAATTTCTAAAAGCGGTGTTCCAATTCTTCCATCAAAAAGAGCAAGAAAAATTCCTGAAAAAATCCAGGTTTCAAAAGATGATTTAGCTGAATTGCAAAATACAGCTGAAGCACCAGCAGCAGAACCACTAGATGCAACTGAAGATGCTGGAGATGCATCTTTAGATGAAATGCAAGCAGAAGAAGCTCAAGCAAATGAGCAAGAAGATACAGAAGCTACAAATAGCTAAAAAAATAAGATATTAATCTTACATCATGAATAGAAAAGTTTCAGTTGCACCTATGATGGATTGCACTGATAAACATGAAAGATATTTTCTTCGTTTAATCAGCAAAAATGTATTGTTGTATACGGAGATGGTTGTATCAGAAGCAATAGATAGAGGTGATAGACAAAGATTGCTTTCTTTTAATTTAGAGGAAAAACCAGTTGCACTTCAATTAGGTGGCTCATCACCAAAACTTTTATCTCAAGCAGCTAAAATTGGAGAAGAATTTGGCTATGATGAAATAAATTTAAATTTAGGTTGTCCAAGTAAAAAAGTACAAAAAAATAAATTTGGTGCTTGCTTAATTAAAGAACCAAATCTAGTTGCAGATTGTTTATCTGAGATGCAAGCAAAAACGAAATTACCCGTAACTGTAAAAACAAGAATAGGATATGATCAAGTTGAAGACTATGAGCATTTATTTAATTTTATAAAAACTTTAAAAGCAACTGGTGTAAAAACATTTATTATTCACGCACGAAAAGC
>WTIW01000064.1 GCA_011526385.1 Pelagibacteraceae bacterium
TAGTGGTTTTTTCTTTAACAGCTATTTCGAGTTTATCAGCAGGATTATTAATTTCGATTACTAGTTGGAAAATAGTAAATTTACTTTGTATTCCATTCTTAATTTTAATTATTTTTTCAATTATTAATGCTGATCGAAATACAAAATGAGTTTTTTAATTTTAGGTTTTTTTACTGGTCTTAGTTTAATATTAGCAATTGGCGCACAAAATATATTTGTAATCGAACAAGGTCTTAAAAAAAAACATATTTTTTTAGTATGCATAATTTGCTCATTTTCAGACTTAGTTTTAATCTTTTTAGGAATATTTCTATTCCATTATTTAAATCAATATTTTACAGAGAGTTTGACTTTGATATTAAATATATTTCTTATAATTTTTTTAATTTATTTTGTTTTAAAAAAAATAATTGAGTTAAAAAAAATAAATAATATTTCTGTAAAATTAAAAAATGTTGAGGAGAAATATAGAAGTATTATTTTAAAAACTTTAGGATTTACATACTTAAACCCCCATGTTTATTCTGATACTGTATTTTTCCTTGGGAATTTTTCCAAAGATTTTATTTTTATAAATAAAATATACTTTGGGATTGGTGCATCAATTTCATCATTTATATTTTTTTTTACTCTTGGATACTTATCAAAACTATTTTCTAAGCATTTAGCAAATCGTAAAGCATGGATATCAATAAATATATTTATAATTCTTTTTATGGTTTCAATTATATTTTTTGTATTAAAGAGTATTTTTTAATTAAATATTTTGTTCGATAATTTATTTACTAATTTGTGGCACCCATTAAATTTGTTATCAGTGTGATATTTCCCAGGAAATGCAATACATTTTATATTTGCCGCAATTGCTGAATTAAGACTTTCTTCGGTGTCTTCTATTGCAATACACTCATCAGGCATAATATTTAGATATTTTAGGCCATAATTATAAATATCTGGATATGGCTTTTCTCTTAACACCAATTCATTATTTCCAATAAAATCAAAATCTTTTTTATTAATAAAATCTCTTAAGGAGTTAAAAATACAATTTATATTATTTATTGATGTTGAACTAACAAAACCCAATTTTTTTTTATTTTTCTTTGCGTAATTAATTACCTCTAAAACTCCATCCCTAGGTTTTAATTTATTTTTATTCATATATTCGTTAAATATTTTCGTCTTTAGATCTCTAATTTTCTTACCATCCACTACAATATTCATCTTATCGCCAAACTCTTTAATTCTTGTTGCACCACCAGATTTTTTCAATAATTTTTTATATTCGAGCTCCCCCCAATTCCAATTTAATCCTGTTAATTTAAAAGCATCATTGAATGAATTTCTCTGAATATCTGATGTTTCAACTATTGTGCCAATTGAACCAAATAATATTGCCTTTATCAAATTAACCTTTCACTGCACCTGCAGTTAATCCACTTATTACCTGTCTTTGAAAAAACATTACTAACATAAACAAAGGTGCTGTAGCAGAAACTACAGCAGACACAGCCCACATTAAATTCCCTTCATGTTGATTTGTACCTAAATAACTTTGTATTTTTGGTACCATCGTATGATTTTCTTGATTAAGAAGTAGTGCTGTTACAGTAAAATCGTTGTAAGCTAGCATTAAACTAAATAATCCTGCAGTAATTACACCTGGCCACATCACAGGCATAATAATATGTCTAAAAGCTTGAAAATATGAACAACCATCTATTAAAGCACTTTCGTCGAGCTCTTTAGGAACTGTTTTGAAAAAGGAATAAAGCAACCATAGTGTAAAAGGTTGATTTATTGCAACCAATACCACAATCGTTGTTGGAAGAATTCCCCAAATCTGTAATTCAAAAAAAGGAAAAAGATAACCTGATACTAATGTTATATGGGGCATAGCTCTAAAAATCAAAGCAGCCATCAAAATCCAAAATGCATATTTTTCAGTTGATCTTGAAAGAGCATATGCACCTAGAGTTCCTAAGAATAATGAAATACTAACAACAAATACCGTGACTATAATTGTATTTTTTGATGCTTTCCAAAATTCACCTTCTGTCCAAGCTTGCGTGTAAGCATTAGTTGTGAATTTTCCACCTGTTTCAATAAATGTATTAAACGCTGAAATAGCGTACCACCAATCAGATCTAGAAAAAAAATCAGCCCTTACTTTAAATGATCCCCAAAAGGTCCAAATAAAGGGAAAGCATGCAATTAATAACCAAATTATAATAAAAATAGTATTGAAAGTTTTTAAACGAGTTGATTTTGTGTCTAATCCATAATCCATAATTATCTCGCTGTTTTAAATTCTTTCCAAGTTCTAAT
>WTIW01000096.1 GCA_011526385.1 Pelagibacteraceae bacterium
TGGCGGAGAGAGTGGGATTCGAACCCACGAAAGAGTTTCCCCTTAACACGCTTTCCAAGCGTGCGCCTTAAACCGCTCGGCCATCTCTCCAAAAAATTAATTTTCTTTAGAAATTTTTAATACCCCAATAAATGCTTCTTGTGGAATTTCAACTTTACCAAATTGTTTGGCTCTTGCTTTTCCTTTTTTCTGTTTTTCTAAAAGTTTCCTTTTTCTATCTAGTGCTCCACCACCATGGATTTTAGTTAATACATCTTTTTTAAAACCTTTTATAGTTTCTCTTGCAATAATTTTTCCACCTATCGCTGCTTGGATAGGAATCATAAAATTGTGTCTTGGTATTAAATCTTTTAATTTTTCACAAACTTCTCTTCCAGTTGACTGTGCAAAATCAGTATGTATCATCATAGCTAGAGCATCTACTGGTTCAGCATTAACTAAAATACTCATTTTTACTAAATCACCTTCTCGATGACCAATTATTTCATAATCAAAGCTTGCGTATCCACTTGTCATTGATTTTAATCTATCATTAAAATCAAAAACTACTTCATTAAGTGGTAATTCATAATTTATAACAGCTCTATTTCCTGAATAACTCAAATTTGTTTGTATACCTCTTTTATTTTGGCATATTTTTATGATCGATCCTAAATATTGATCCGGAGTAATTATTGTTGCTTTTATCCATGGCTCTTCAATAAATTTAATTAATGTTGGATCGGGTAGGCTTGAAGGATTCTGTAAATCTTTTACTTCTCCACTATTCATATGAATTTTATAAACAACACCTGGGGTAGTTGTTAGTAGATTTATATCAAATTCTCTTTCTAATCTCTCTGTTACAATTTCTAAATGCAAAAGTCCTAAAAAACCACACCTGAAACCTAATCCTAATGCCGAAGATGATTCAGGTTCGTAAGAAAAACTTGCATCATTTAATTGTAGTTTTGCTAATCCATCTTTTAATTTTTGGTATTCAGAACTATCAACTGGAAACAACCCACAGAATACGACTGGCTTACTTGGTTTAAATCCTGGTAATGCTTCATTTAACGGATTTAAAGCATCACAAATAGTATCTCCCACTTTTGTATCAGATAAAACTTTTATACCAGTTGTTATAAATCCAATCTCACCTGCATTTAGCTCACTAATATCTTTTGGCTTAGGTGTAAAAACACCAACTTTTTCAACAAAATATTCTTGATTAGTAGACATCATTTTGATTTTCATATTTTTTGATATTTTGCCATCAATTACTCTGACTAAAATTACAACTCCTAGATAAGTGTCATACCAACTATCTACTAATAAACATTTTAGTTTTTCTTTTTTTTCTCCTTTTGGACCTGGCAAAGTTTGAATGATTTGTTCTAAAATTTCATCAATTCCTTCGCCTGTTTTTCCTGAGCAAGGTACTGCACCAGATGTATCTATTCCTATAACATCTTCTATTTGCTTATTTGTTCTTTCGATGTCAGACGCAGGTAAATCAATTTTATTTAGGACAGGAATTATCTCATGATTTATATCTAGAGCTTGATACACATTTGCAAGAGTTTGGGCTTCAACACCCTGGGTGCTATCTACAATTAATATAGATCCTTCGCATGCGTACAAAGATCTACTTACCTCATAACTAAAATCTACATGTCCTGGCGTATCAATTATATTCAGAACGTAATTTTTTCCATCTTTTGCTTTGTAGTTTAATTTTACTGTTTGAGCTTTAATTGTTATTCCTCTTTCTCTCTCTATATCCATAGAGTCTAAAACTTGTGCCTTCATTTCTCTGTCTGTTAAACCTCCACACTTGTGAATGATTCTATCTGCAATAGTAGATTTACCGTGATCAATGTGTGCTATTATTGAAAAGTTTCTTATATTATCGATTGTTGTAGTCATTATTAGGATCTTATTTTAGCACCAGATTTACTTTCAACCGTAGAAATAATTAGATTATTAATTTTTTCTAAGTCATTATCAGTCAAAGTTTTTTCTGATGATTGAATAGTAACGTTTAGAGCTACTGATTTTTTATCTTTTGGAATTTTTTCTCCCTCATAAACATCAAAGACTGAAACACTTTTGATTAAATCTTTATCTACTGAGGTAATTATCTCAATTAAGTCTTGTGCCTTAACTTTTTTATCAATTACAAATGCAAAATCTCTCTCTGATTTTTGAAAATCGGAATATTCAAATTGAGATTTTTGATCTTTTAATTTTTTCTTTGTCTCTTTAAAATAGTCTAAGAAAATTTCAAATCCGATAAGAGCATCTGTTTTAATATCTATTTTTTTAATTATATTTGGATGAAACTCTCCAAAAAAAGCTATGGGTTTATTATCATCTCTATTCAAATAGACAGACCCTGATTTACCAGGGTGATAGTAGGACGGACTATTATCACTGATGAACAACTTATCTTTATTAAATCCAGCTTCAATAATACTCTGGATTACATCTCTTTTTGCATCAAATACATCAACAGCCCTATCTTTTTCTAACCAATTCAATCTAGATTTTTTACCAGCTTGTAAAGCTCCCACTACTGTCAATTGATCGCCAGGTTGATTTCCAATAAAAACCGGTCCTATTTCAAAAAAAGAAATATCCTTAAATCCTCTGTCCAAATTCTTTTGTAAGTAATAGATAAGATTAGAAAATATTGAATTTCTTAAAACATTAAGTTCTGAGCTAATTGGATTTACAATTTTAATTTCATCATTTTTTTCTCTAAATAAATTATTTATTTTTGAGTCTGCAAAAGACCACGTTATAGCCTCGAAATAACCTTTTGATGCAACTGACCTCTGAAGAAAATGAAATAATTTTTGTTTTTTGTTTAAGGTTGATTTTAACCTATTTTTTTCAGGCTCTATAGTTTTGATATGCTGATAGCCTTTAATTCTAACTATTTCTTCAACAATATCTATTGGCTGGAGAATGTCTGGTCTCCAAGAAGGAACCTCTAAATTTAAATTTTCACTATTTTCACTTATCTTAAAACCAAGATTATTTATAATTTCAATTATTTCTTTTTTATCAATATTAAATCCAGTTGTTTTTTCAAATAAAGAAAAATCAAATTTTACATTATCCAATTTTTTTTCTTCTATTTTTTGAATATCAAATTTACTTATTTCTCCTCCGCAAATTTCCTGGATTAATTCTGCGGCTTTTTTTAATCCGGCTTCAATTGAATAAGGATCTATACCTCTTTCAAATCTAAATTTAGCATCAGTGTCTATATTTAATAGCTTTGAAGTTTTTCTAATTGATCTTGGTGAAAAATAAGCAGATTCTAATAATATATTTTTTGTTTCTAATTCTGTTCCAGAACGTGTACCACCTATTATTCCTCCAAGACCCAAAACTCCAGATTGATCTGAAATCACACACATTCCATCATCTAAAGTATATTTTTTATTATCTAGTGCCTCAAAATTTTCTCCTTTTTTTGAATTTCTAACTATTATTTCTTTATCTACTTTATCTGCATCATATGCATGGAGAGGTCTATTTAAATCAAACATAACATAGTTAGTAATATCGACTATAGCTGATATAGGTTTTTGACCTAGAGATAGAATTTTATCTTTTAGCCATTGTGGGCTTTCCTTGTTAGTAACGCCTTTAACCAAACAGCTACCAAAAATTGTGCAACCTTGCTCTTTCTCTTTTTTTATTGTTACTTTAGTACTCTGTTCGCCTATTAATTTTATTTTTGTTTCCTTAAGGTTTTTTAATTTACCTGTTCCAGCTGCAGCTAGATCTCTTGCAACGCCCCTTACTCCAAGACAATCAGGTCTATTGGGTGTAATTGATAAATCAATAACTTTTGGTGTTTTAGATTCAAAATATTTTTGTCCAACTTTTTCATTATATTTTTCTGCAAGCTCAGTTATGCCATCACTCTCGTTAGATAATTTAAGTTCAGACTCTGAGCACAACATCCCATATGATGTTACACCACGAATTTTACTTACAGTTAATTTCATCTGATTTTTAGGTATAATTGCTCCTGGTCCCGCATAAACAGTTAGCAAACCTTTTTTTGCATTAGGAGCGCCACACACAACTTTAATTGTCTCACCTTTTCCTATATCGACATCGCATACTCTTAATCTATCTGCATTAGGATGTTGTTCTGCATTTACAATTTTTGCTACCAGGAAATCATCTAGGTCTGAAGATGCATTTTCATAGCTCTCAACTTCTAAACCAACATTAGTTAGACTTTCTATTATTTGTTGATCATTTAAATTTGTATCTAAATGTTCTTTGAGCCAATCTATTGTGAACTTCATCTGCTAAGGCCCCTATAACTTGAGGGTACGTCTAGTGGATCAAAACCAAAATGACTTAACCATCTATAATCTGTCTCAAAAAAAGCTCTAAGATCATTAATTCCATATTTTAACATTCCCAATCTGTCTATTCCTATTCCAAATGCATAGCCTTGATATTTTGAAGGATCTACATTTACATTTTTTAGAACATTCGGGTGAACCATTCCGCATCCTAAAATTTCTAACCATTTATCACCCTCACCAATTATAATTTTACCATCTTTAATCTCATACCCTATATCGACTTCCGCTGATGGTTCAGTAAATGGAAAGTGACTTGGTCTGAATCTCATTTTTAATTTATCAACTTCAAAGAACTCCTTTATAAAATAATTTAAACATCCTTTAAGGTGTCCCATATTTATATCTTTATCTATATGTAGTCCTTCAACTTGGTGGAACATCGGTGCATGAGTTTGATCGCTATCAGATCTATAGGTTCTTCCTGGTGCTATAATTTTAAAAGGAGGCTTTCCTTTCAACATTGTTCTTACTTGTACTGGAGACGTGTGTGTTCTTAAAAGTAATTCTTTTTTATGATCCAGATAAAAGGTATCATGCATATCTCTAGCAGGATGATTATCAGGTGTATTAAGTGCAGTAAAATTGTTGTATTCATTTTCAACATCAGGCCCTTCCTCAACACTGAAACCTATTTCTGAAAATATTGATGAAATTTCATCTATAACTTGAGAGACAGGATGTATTTTCCCTAATTTAAAGTTTCTTTCTGGGAGAGTAACATCAACTTTTTCATTTTCTAATTTTAAATTGATTTCTTTTGTTTCAATTTCTTGAGCTTTTTCTGAAATTTTATTCTGTAATTCTTCTTTTATAAAATTTAGATCTGAGGCAAACTTTTTTCTTTCCTCTTGCGGAACAGATCCCATTTTTTTAAATTCATTAGAAACTATTCCATTTTTTCCGAATAATTCTGTTTTAATTTGATTGATGCTCTCAAGATTTTGATCTTTATTTAGCTTTGCTAAATACTCGTCTTTTATTTTTTTAATATCAGACATACTGCTAGAATATTTGTTAACTTCAGAAAAACAATAGTGAAGATTAGTTTAAAGCAGCTTGGGCTTTTTTAACAATTGTTTTAAAAGCTTCTGGGTTATCGTATGCGATCTCTGCTAGAATTTTTCTATCTAGTTTAATTCCTGATTTGCTTAAACCATTTATAAATTTTGAATAAGTTAATCCCTCTGCTCTAACACCTGCATTTATTCTTTGGATCCAAAGTGATTTAAATTCTCTTTTTTTATTTCTTCTATCTCTATAAGCATATTGCATAGCTTTTTCCATTGCTTGTCTTGCAACTCTTATAGTGTTTTTTCTTCTTCCCCACTGACCTTTAACAGCTTTTAAAACTTTTTTATGTTTAGCTCTACTTGTTACACCTCTTTTTACTCTAGCCATTTTATCCTCTTAAGCTGTAAGGCATATACGATTTTACAATTTTGCCGTCTTGTTTTGACAATACTGTTGTGCCTCTTTGTTTTCTAATTTGAGAGTTGGTTCTTTTAATCATGCCATGTCTTTTTCCAGCTTGAGCAGTTATTACTTTGCCTTTTGCTGATATCTTAAATCTTTTTTTTGCTGAGCTTTTTGTTTTTAATTTAGGCATAATTTTCGAGCCTTATACAAACATTAATATTATTTTACAACTAGAAATATGGCTTATAAAGGCTGAATAACCATGATCATTTGCTTCCCATCAAACTTAGGTTGCAACTCTACACGTCCTATATCTTGCATATCTAGCTTTATTTTATCCATCAATTGATTTCCTAAGCTAGAATGTTGCAGCTCTCTACCCTTGAAACGTATAGTAAATTTTACTTTGTCACCTTTTGCTAAAAATTTCTGAGCATTCTTAATTTTAAATGTATAATCGTGAACTTCAGTTACAGGTCTTAATTTAATTTCTTTTAATTCAACCTTTTTTTGTTTTTTTTTTGCTTTGTTAGCTTTTTTTTGGGCATCGTACTTATATTTACCCATATCCATAATTTTACAAACAGGTGGTTTTGCATTTGGTGCTATTTCTATTAAATCAAGTCCCTCATCTTTTGCGCGATTAATTGCATCATTTAAATTTAAAATTCCTAGGTTTCCTCCATCACTGCCTATTACTTGTACTTCAGGCGAAGTAATTCTATTATTTGATCTTGGTCCTTTAGGTTTTGTTCTTTTTTGAAAATAGTTTTGTTTGAAATCTGGCACTTAGATAGAAGGAGCTTTATTTAAAGCAGAATGTTTTTCGAGAAACTCGTTTAAATCCATATTTTGTTGTTTGTTAGAATCCAACTTTCTAATAGTTACTGTATTAGAGTCAACTTCTTTTTTTCCACAAATAAGAAGTAAAGGAACTTTTGATAAGGAATGCTCTCTAATTTTGTAATTTAAATTATGATTTTTAAGATCAACTTCACTTGTAATGCCAATATTTTTTAATTCCTGATTAACTTTTTTTGCATAATCATCAAAGTCACTTGAAATTGGTATTACAACAGTCTGTAATGGCGTTAACCAGAATGGTAATTTGCCAGCATAGTTTTCAATTAATATTCCAATAAATCTTTCCAATGAACCAAATAAAGCTCTATGTAACATTACAGGTATTTTTTTTGATCCATCTTTTTCAACGTAAGTTGCTCCTAATCTTCCAGGTAAATTCAAATCTACTTGTAAAGTTCCGCACTGCCAATCTCTACCTATTGCATCTCTTAAAACAAATTCGATTTTTGGACCATAAAAAGCTCCTTCACCTTTATTAATTGTATATTCTAGTTTTGTTGCTTTTATTGCCTCTAACAAAGCTGCTTCGGCTTTATCCCAAACACTATCATCACCAACTCTTAAATCAGGTCTATCTGAATATTTTAAAATTACGTTCTCAAATCCTAAATCTTTATAAATTTCCAATATTAGATTAGTTACTGATAGGCATTCTGCAGTTATTTGTTCTTCAGTACAAAATATATGTGCATCATCTTGGGTAAAGGCTCTAACTCTAAGCAATCCATGTAAAGCACCTGATGGCTCGTACCTATGAACTTTTCCAAATTCAGACATTTTAAGAGGTAAATCTCTATAGCTTTTCAATCCTTGATTAAATACTTGAACACATCCAGGACAATTCATAGGTTTAATTGCAAAAACCTTTTCATCTGGAGTAGTAGAAGTAAACATATTTGCTCCAAATTTTTCCCAATGACCTGATTTTTCCCATAAAGTTCTGTCTAAAATTTCAGGTGTGTTTATTTCTTTATATCCTGCATGATCTTGTTTCATTCGCATATACGAAACTAGTTTTTGAAATAAATTCCATCCCTTTTCGTGCCAAAATACTGATCCCGGGCTCTCTTCTCTAAAATGAAATAAATCCATTTCTTTACCCAATTTCCTATGATCTCTCTTTTCAGCTTCTTCTATTTGATTTAAATAATTATCAAGATCTTTCTGTGTAGACCAGCTAGTACCATAAATCCTTTGAAGCATTTCGTTATTCGAGTCGCCTCTCCAATAAGCACCTGAGACCTTTGTTAATTTAAAATATTTACCTATTTTTCCTGTTGAGCTTAAATGGGGGCCCCTACATAAATCATGCCATTTCCCATGGAAATAAATTGATACCTCTTCACCCTCTGGAATTGAATTTATTATTTCTGCTTTATAATGTTCTCCATTTTGTTTGAAGTGTTCAATGGCATCATTTCTCTTCCAAACTTCTCTGTAAGTTTTTTCATTTCTATCAACAATTTCTTTCATCTTTATTTCGATTTTTTCTAAATCCTCTTGGGTAAATGGTTCTTTTCTAGAGAAATCATAATAAAAACCATTTTCAATTACAGGACCAATTGTAACTTGTGTTCCTGGGAAAAGTTCTTGTACTGCCATAGCTAAGATATGTGCCGTATCATGTCTAATAGTTTCAAGGCCTTCTTTATCTTTAGATGTAAAAATTTTTACCTCAGAATCATTTTCAATTTTAAAATCTAAATCCTTTAATTTTCCATCAACACTAATAATTAATGCCTCTTTTGATAATGATTTACTTATTTTTTCGGCAAGTTGAAAACCTGTAATACTCTCACTAAAATTTATTTTTTTTCCGTCAGGTAATGTAATATTAGGCATTTAATTAATTATTTTTTTGTACTCTGAATAAGTAGAAAAACACATTTTTTCAACATTAAATTTTTGAATTATATTTTTTCTCCCTTCTATTCCCATATATTTAATTGTGTCATCACTTAAATCAAAAATAGATGCTAATTTTTGATAAAGAGAATTTGGATCACCTGCTTTAAATAGAAAACCAGTTTTATCATTAATTATTGTTTCATTTGATCCACCAATATCGCTTGCAACAATTAATTTTTGCATTGATTGCGCTTCTACAGAAACTCTTCCGAAAGCCTCTGGTTCAATTGAGCTTGATACAACAATATCCGAAATTTTATAAGCAAGAGGCATTTCATGAAGGTTATCAATAAAAATCACATCAGAATTGAGTCTATATTTTTCAACTAACGCTACTAATTTTTTTTTGAACAAAGATCTTCCTTGATCACTACCTAATATAATACCAATAAATTTTTTGTTAGGTTCTTTTGTTTTAAGAAGGTTTAATGACTCTATAAACATCTCTTGCCCTTTCCAATTAGTTAACCTGCCTGGCAATAATATAATTTTTTTACTTTTGTCTAATTTAAATTTTTCAAGAAATTTTGTTTCTTTCTCAGTGTTTATAGTCTCAGGCTTAAAATAATCTACATTGATTCCTCTAAAAATAACCAATAATTTTTTTTTTTCTGTTAATAAATTAGAATAATTTTTTTTTATATGAGAAAAAATAAAGTTAGATCCTGCAATTATAACATCTGATCTGACCATTACAGAATTATAAAATTTTTTTAAATTATTTCTAAAGTTGTATGTCCCATGAAATGTTGTAAAAAATTTAGCTTTAGTAACTTTAGTTGCAAGATAGCATGACCATGCTGGAGCTCTACTTCTGGCATGAACTATATTGATTTTGTAAAATAAAATTATGAAACTAATAATAAAAAAATTAATTAATATTAAAATAGGATTTTTAGAGTGAACCGGAAGTCTAATTAAATTTACTTTTTTTTTATTAACATACTTTAATAATTCTCCACCACTAGTAATTAAAAATGAATCACAATTATTTTCATATAAATAGTGTGCTAAATCATAACAGCCTGTTTCGGCTCCACCGTAGCCTAACTTTGGAATAACTTGTAAAACTTTTAATTTTGATGGCATTTAATAGAAATGTATATTATCACATAAATGTTTTAAATTATGGCTAATTTTAAATATTTAAAATTTTCAAAGTTAAAAAAGCTCAGATATATAAATTACAATAAGAATTCTAAAATCTATCTGGTGTTTCTTCATGGATTTATGTCAGATCTCGAAGGTGAAAAACCAAAAAATTTCATCAAATATTGTAAAAAAAGAAACTTAGGATTTTTAGGATTAGAATATTCAGGTCATGGAAAATCTTCCGGTGATTTCACTAAGGGTAATATTTCAAAGTGGAGCCATGAAGTAAAATATTCAATAAAAAAAATTATTAGAAAAAAAAACTTTATTTTAGTTGGATCAAGTATGGGTTCATGGTTATCATTAAATCAATTCAAATATTTTCATAAACAAATTTTAGGTTTTCTTGGTATCGGCTCTGCACCTGAATTTTTAGAGCTTTTGATGTGGAAAAAATTTTCAAAGAAAATCAAATCAGAGATCCAAAAAAAAGGCATTTATCAGCTAAAACATGGAAATTATGAATATCCTATTACCTATCAATTAATTAAAGATGGCAGAAAAAACAAAGTATTAAATAAAAAAATAAACTTAAATATCCCTGTTACAATGGTTCATGGAACAAAAGATGAGGTGGTCCCGGTAAATTTTTCGAGAAAAGTGCTAAGGCTTTTCGAAAGTAAAAAAAAAAGGATGATCACAATCAAAAATGGAGACCACAGTTTATCAAGCAAAAAAAATTTAAAAAAAATTAACTCTGAATTAGATAAAATTCGAAAAAATTTAAATAATTAGCTAGCAAAACCGATAGTTGATTTTAAAGTAATTGGATTTTCAAGTTTATCTAACATTTCTTTAGGACAAACTTGATAAAATTTTCCTAATTCGATATCGAAATTATCTAATATTTTCTTTGCATAAATTGAGTTTGTTTCCTTTACATGTTCCTCAATTAAATTTTTAAGATAGTTTTTCCAAAATTCAGTTTCGGGTTTTTGCCAAATAACACTTTCAGGATTTATTTTTTTATCAAAGTTCTGATTAAGATCATATACAAATGCCATTCCACCTGTCATCCCAGCAGCAAAATTATCACCTACATCACCTAAAATAATAATATCTCCTCCAGTCATGTATTCACATCCATTAGAGTCACAACCCTCAATCACAGCTGTTGCGCCTGAATTTCTAACTGCAAATCTTTCTCCAGCTTGTCCGGCTGCAAACAGTTTACCTGACGTCGCACCGTATAAAACTGTATTTCCAATAATCGTATTTTCGTTTGATATTAAATTGCTTTCGTCTTGGAGTTTAATTGATATTGTTCCACCTGAAAGACCTTTACCTACATAGTCATTTGCATCACCTTTTAAGTTAAGTTTCAGACCTTTGATTGCAAAAGCTCCAAAAGATTGTCCAGCAGATCCTTTGAACTTTAAAGAAATTGTATTCTCTTTTAATTTATTATTTCCAAATTTTTTATATAAATGATAAGAAATTCTTGTTCCTACTGCTCTATCAGTATTCTTAATTTCAAATTCTTGATCAACTTTTTCATTTGCATCAATCAGTTTCTCGATATCAGACCATATTTTTTGGTCTAATGTATCAGGTACTTTATTTATTGATGGACTTTCGCAATATCTTTTATTTTTTCCAGGATCGGCTTGAACAAATAAAGGATTCAAATCAAGATCATCTAAATTGGATGACCCTTTGCTAACTTGTCTAAGTAAATCAGTTCTACCAATAACATCATTCAAAGATTTAAAACCTATTTCACTTAAAATTTCTCTAACTTCCTGACCAATAAATGTAAATAAATTTACAACCTTATCTGGTGTACCTGTGAATTTTTCTCTCAGTTTTTGATCTTGAGTACATACCCCAACAGGACATGTATTAGAATGACATTGTCTAACCATAATACATCCCATAGCAACCAAAGCAGTTGTCGCTACTCCAAATTCTTCTGCTCCCATCATCGCAGCAATTACAACATCTCTACCAGTTTTAATGCCTCCATCAGTACGTAATGTAACTTGATGTCTTAAGTTATTAAGAGTTAAAACTTGATTAGCTTCTGTTAAGCCCATCTCCCAGGGAATACCAACATATTTTACACTTGTTTGAGGTGTGGCGCCTGTACCTCCAGAATGTCCTGAGATTAAAATTATATCAGCTTTAGCTTTTGCAACTCCAGCTGCAATTGTGCCAATTCCCGATGAAGCTACTAGTTTAACTCCTACTCTTGCTTTTGGATTAATTTGTTTTAAATCGTATATAAGTTGAGCTAAATCTTCTATTGAGTAAATATCGTGATGAGGTGGAGGCGAAATTAATGTTACACCCGGCGTTGAGTGTCTTAGTCTTGCAATTTCTTTAGTTACTTTAAAACCTGGTAATTGTCCACCTTCGCCTGGTTTTGCACCTTGTGCAATTTTTATCTCTATCTCATTACAATTATTTAAATAGTTTATTGTTACACCAAATCTTGCTGATGCTATTTGTTTAACTCTTGAGTTTGCGCTATCACCATTGTCTTTGATTTTAAATCTCTCTTCGTCTTCTCCTCCTTCACCACTGCACGAAGCACCTTTTATTCTATTCATTCCAATAGCCAATGTTTCATGCGCCTCTTTTGATAGAGCTCCGTGAGACATGCTTCCGCTTCCAAATCTTTTTAGTATGTTCGATACATCTTCAACTTCATCAATATTAATTGGATTCTTTTTCTTAAAATCAACTAAATCTCTAAGACTTATTGGTTGAAGATTATAAATTCCTTTTACATACTTTTTATATATGTCATAAGAATTTTCTGTGACCGCTGTTTGAAGTAAGTGAATTAACTTCCCTTGGTATTGATGAGTTTCGCCGTTTTTTCTATAACGATATATGCCTCCAATTGGAAGAATATTTGCACCATTTTCAAATGCTTCCTTATGAATATCTCTGATCTTTTTCTCTATACCTGTAAGTCCAATCCCTGAGATTTTTGATAGAACTCCAGGGAAAAAATCTTTAACTATTGTTCTGCTTAACCCAACTGTTTCAAAGTTACATCCTCCTCTATAAGAACTAAGAACTGATATACCCATTTTTGACATGATTTTTAATAATCCTAAATTTACAGACTTGATGAATCTTGAAACACATTCATCAAAGTTTAAATTTCCGAATAATTTTTTAGTATATCTTTCGTACAAACTATCAAATGCAAGATAAGGATTAACTGTGGTAGCACCAACGCCTATTAATGTTGCAAATGAATGTGTATCTAAAGCATCTCCAGTCTGAACATTTATTGAGACATAACCTCTTAAACCCAATTTGATTAGATGTGTATTTACAGCGCCAATACATAAAAGCATTGGCATTGGTAACTTTTCTAAACTTATATTTTTATCTGTTAGAATTAACTGGGTAATGCCCTCTCTAGCAGCTTGTTCTGCTTGGTTTTTTATTTCCTCTAAAGAACTTTCAAGATCAGCGTTTTTGTCAAAAACACATTCTAAAGTTCTATAATTTTTTCCAAAAAAATTGATAAATTTATCAAACTGAGAATTAGATAGAACAGGACTATCTAATACATATATATTTTCTTCTGTAAGATTATTAAAATCTAAGATATTTCCCAAATTACCAAATCTAGTTTTTAAACTCATGACTTTATTTTCTCTTAATGAATCAATTGGGGGATTGGTTACTTGACTAAAATTTTGTCTAAAGAAGTGATACAAAGGTCTATATTTATCTGACAGAACAGCTAGAGGAGTATCATCGCCCATTGATCCTGTTGCTTCTTTTGCATCTTCTGCCATAGGATGTAATATTAGTTCTAAATCCTCTAAACTATATCCAAAACAATGTTGTCTATTTCTTAATTCATCTTTAACAAAAATATTTTTTTCATTTTCTATTGGAAATTTTTTGTCTAAATCGATTATTTGATTATTAAAATGTTTATATTCTTTTGCTAAATAGTTTTTAATTTCACTATTTGTAAATACTTTGCCTTTCTCAATTCTTACCCCAATAATTTCACCAGGACCAAGTCTTCCTTTAGTTACTATTTTTTTTTCATTTAAATCCACCATCCCTGTTTCTGATCCAGCAAATAATAATCTATCTCTTGTTACTGTGTATCTCATTGGTCTTAATCCATTTCTATCAGTAGCAGCAATTACCCACTCATTGTCTGTTGCTGCAATTGCAGCCGGACCATCCCACGGTTCCATTGTACTATTTAAAAAATTAAAAAGTTGAAGATGATCTCTTGGGAGTATTTTGCTTTTTTTTGACCAAGCATCGGGAATTAAAAGAAGTTTTGCAAGAGGCGCTGGTTGACCAGAGATATTTAACAGCTCAAATACATTGTCTAAAGAAGCTGAGTCTGAGTTACCAGATGGAATTACTGGTTTTAAATTTTCCATATCATCAAACAAAGGACTGTGCATTTCCTGCTCATGAACTTTCATCCAATTTATATTTCCTTTGAGTGTGTTTATTTCTCCATTATGAGCAATTGATCTAAATGGTTGAGCTAAATCCCAACTTGGTGCTGTATTAGTTGAAAATCGTTGGTGAAAAATAGCAAATCTAGAAATAAATCTCTCGTCTTTTAAATCAGTATAAAAATCTGATAGCGCTTCAGCCAAAAACATGCCTTTGTAAATGATTGATTTTGAGCTGAATGAACAGATGTAAAAACCATTCAATTGATTTTTTAAAGCTTGCTTTTCAATTTTTCTTCTAGTTTCATAAAGTGCTCTCTCTAAAGTTTTTCCAATAATTTTTTCATCATTATGTCTAAATAAGACTTGTGCAATCTCAGGTCTTGTTTGTTCAGCTTTTTCTCCTAGAACTGATGGGTTTACTGGGACTTGACGCCAACCATATATATTAAAGTTTTTCTTTGTTAATTCGCTTTCGACAATTGTTCTGCATTGTTCTTGTCCTTGGTAATCATTTCTTGGAAGAAAAATCATTCCCACACATAGTTCAGAACCATCATATTTGTGTCCAGTTATCTCAATTTTTTCTATAAAAAAATCTTTTGGAATTTCTATGTGTATTCCAGCTCCATCTCCAGTTTTACCATCAGCATCTATTGCTCCTCTGTGCCATACAGCCTTTAAAGCTTGAATTCCATATTCTACAACTTTTCGTGATTTGACACCTTCAGTTGATGCTACTAATCCTACTCCACAAGCATCATGCTCCATTCCTTCGTCATAAACTGAGTTTTCTTTTAATAATCTAAGATTTTTTTTATAATTATTAATCATGCAACTTTTTGTTTTTGTTTTGATTGAAGATAATTAATTATTGATGATGCGGCTTCTCTGCCATCTTTTATAGCCCAAACAACTAATGATGCACCTCTTACGATATCACCAGCTGCAAATACACCGGGTATATTTGTTTCCATAGTATCAAAATCAGCTTTAATTGTTCCCCACTTTGTAACTTGCAATCTATCTTCCTGGAATAGTTTTGGTAATTCCTCAGGGTCAAAACCTAGTGCCTTTATTACTAAGTCTGCTTTTATTTCAAATTCTGAATTTTCTTTTATCTCTGGTCTTCTTCTCCCACTATCATCAGGTTCTCCTAATTCCATCTTGTCAACAATTAAGCTTTCAATTTTATTAGTACCTTTAAATTCTTTTGGATTACTTAACCATATAAATTCAACCCCTTCTTCCTCTGCATTCGCAACCTCTCTTGCAGATCCTGGCATATTTTCTTTATCCCTTCTGTACAAGCATTTAACTGACTTGGCTTCTTGTCTTATTGAAGTTCTAACACAATCCATTGCTGTATCTCCTCCTCCAATGACTACAACATTTTTTCCCTTTGCATTTAATGTTCCATTATCAAATAATTCAACTTTATCACCTAATCCTTTTTTATTTGATGCAGTGAGAAATTCCATAGCAGGAAAAATATTACTCAAATCATTTCCTGGTAAATTAACTTCTCTAGCTTTATAAACACCAGTAGCAATTAATATAGCATCATGCTTATCATTTAATTCTTTTAAAGAAGCATCTTTTCCTACTTCAAAATTATTAATAAATTTTATTCCACCTTCTTTTAAAAGTTTTATTCTTCTTTCAACAACATGCTTTTCTAATTTAAAGTTTGGGATTCCGTAAATTAACAAACCACCAGAACGATCATAACGATCATAAATTGTAACTTGATATCCTTTTTTTCTTAACTCCTCACCACATGCTAATCCAGCTGGCCCTGCACCAATTATACCTACACTTTGATTAATCTCATTTTGAACTTGGATAGGTTTTACCCAACCATTTTCCCATGCTGTTTCAGTTATAAATTTTTCAATTGACCCTATTGTTACAGTTCCATGTCCTGACTGCTCTATCACGCAATTACCCTCACACAATCTGTCTTGAGGACAAATTCTTCCACAAACCTCGGGCATGTTATTGGTGCTTTGAGATAATTGATAAGCCTCTTCATGTCTTCCTTCTGCAGTTAATTTGAGCCAGTCAGGAATATTGTTACTCAATGGACAGTGTACTTGGCAAAATGGCACTCCACACTGTGAACACCTGCTAGATTGTTCTTTGGCCTTTTCTTTTATAAATTCAGAATATATTTCGTTAAAATCATCTTTTCTTAATTCTTTATCTCTTTTAGGTGGGTTTTGTTGACCTATATCTACAAATTTTAACATTTTTTCTGACATGGATGCTGAGATATATACTAAAGCGGACAATAGATAAATAAATGTTAGGTCATAATTATTGACATATATATTTAAATTTGTGTTTAATTTCGCTAGTTTTTCGTTTTATACATAGAAGATATGCAATTTCGTAATTGCTTTATTTTAGTAATAATTTGATTATCAATAAACTTTTTCATGGTTTCAAATTACTTAGAAGCTTCAATATTAGCATTAATTCAAGGATTTTCAGAGTTTATACCTGTTAGTTCCTCTGCTCATTTAATATTAGTTTCTAAAATTAGCAGCTTTAATTTAGGTTCTTTACAATTAGATATCTGTCTTCACCTAGGATCTTTAATTGCAATATTATTCTATTTTAGAAAAGATATTATAAATTTATTTCAAAATAGACCTCTTGTTGTTCTTCTAATTTTAGGTTCAGTTCCACTTGTTTTAATTGGTTTTATTTTTCATCTTTCTGGTTTCGTAAATAATTTTAGGTCATTAGAAGTAATTTCATGGACTACATTAATATTTGCATTAGTTTTATATTTTGCTGATAAGCAAAAAATTGAAAAAAATTTAACAAATGATTTAACAATTAAGAATGTTTTGATAATTGGTTTTTTTCAAGTTCTTGCAATTATTCCTGGAGTAAGTAGAGCAGGTATAACGATAACAGCATCACGATTGCTTAATTTTAATAGAGTCGATTCATCAAAAATTGCTTTTTATTTATCTATACCTGCACTATCTGGTGCCAGTGTTTTAGGCATCAAAGACTTATTTGAAGAAAATATTAAATTTGATTTAGTATTTATTTTTGCAACCTTTCTTTCTTTTGTTTTCTCTTATTTAACAATTAAATATTTTTTAATTTTTGTAAAAAAATTTAGTTTAAAGTTTTTCGTATATTATAGAATTTTTTTAGCCTTAATTTTATTTTATATTATTTATTTTTAGTTTTTTAAATTCAGGGATTAATTGAGAGAATAAAACCCCAGCTAAGATAAAACTGCAACCTAAAATATTATTTATATCTAAAATTTGATTTAATAAAATCCAAGCTGCTATAGTTGCAAAAACACCTTCGAGCGAAAAAATAATTGCAGCTGGTGCCGCAGATATATTTTTCTGAGCATATATTTGTAATACAAAAGCGATACCTCCGGAAAGAATACCTGCATATAAAATTTCAAATTTTTGAGAAAGAATATCTTCAATAATAAAATCTTCATATGCACTAGCTAAAATTAGCGATAGAACAGAAACAATTATAGTTTGAATTAATCCAATTAGTATAGGAGCATCAAATTCTTCTATAATTTTACTTATAAAAATAATGTGTAAACTCCAAAATACTGCACAAATTATAACAAGCGTGTCTCCCAATCTAACAGTAGCGTCATGAAAATTTGTTAATAAATAACCACCCATTAAACATAATAATACTGATGGCCAAACGCTCCAATGGATTGATTTCTTAAATAGAAAAAAAACTATAATAGGAACCATGGGTACATAAAAAATTGTAAAAAAAGCAGCATTTGCCACATCTGTATAAAGTAATGCAACTTGTTGAAATACTGAGGCAAGAAATAAAAAAATACCAATCGAGATTGAAAGAAATAAAAATCTTTTAGGATTTTTTGAAAGTATTATTTTTGTATTTTTTTTTTCTAATAATAGATAAAATGGAATTAGAGCAAGAAATCCAACAAAAAAACGAACTCCATTAAAAACATAAGGTCCTATATTTTGCATGCCTGTTTCTTGAGCTATGAATGTGGTTCCCCAAATAAAAGTACATAACAATGCACTTCCTAAAGAAACTGTTTTATTCATTTGCTAAACAGCCAATTTGTAAGCAAAATTTCTACCAAGATTTTCTTTTATATCGTTATTAAACCTTGCTGCCTCTGCTCCATCAATAATCCTATGATCATAAGACAAAGACAAGGGAAGAACTGTTCTTGTTTCAAATCTATCCTTTATATAAATCTGTTTTTTATATGATCTGCCCACTCCAAGTATTGCTACTTCGGGATAATTTATAATAGGTGTAAAAAAAGAGCCACCAATCCCTCCTAAACTTGTAATTGTCATCGACCCTCCAAAAAATTCTTTCTTATCTATTTTTAAGTTTCTGCAGTCTTCGCTCACCTGTTTTAATTCTTTGCTTATCTGATCAATATTTTTATTATTTGCATTTCTAATCTTAGGTACCATCAAACCATTCGGTGTATCAACGGCTATACCTATATGAAAGTATTTTTTTAAAGTTATTTTTCCAACATCTATATCATCAATAGAGGAATTAAAATTAGGAAAATTTTTTAACGATGTGACTAATGCTTTAATAATAAAAGCAAGAGGGGTAATTTTTTTTCTTTTTCCTGAGTATATGTCTGTTAAAGAATTTCTAAATTCTTCCATTTCAGTAATATCTGCTTCATCATGATTTGTTACGTGGGGTATGCTGCTCCATGAATTAACTAAGTGGGGAGCTGCAATTCTTTTAATTCTTGGTATATCTTTAACCTCAACTTCTCCAAATTCAGAGTGAGCGTATTGAATTTGAATTTTTTTTTCTGTTTTTTTCTTTTGAATTTCATTTGGATTATTAATCTTTATAGCTGCAAATTTTTTAATATCACTTTCAACAACTCTTCCTAATCTTTCTGAGCCACTAATTTCTGAAACATCAATACCTAATTCACGGGCAAATTTTCTTGCTTTAGGACTAGCTAATTTAATGCTCCCAGGTTTTTTTTCTTCGATTTCAATTTTATTAATTTCAGGCTGTGAGATTGTTTCTTTCTTATTTTCTAATTTTTTATCTTCTTTTATATTCTCAACAATCTCATCTTTTGCAGAAATTGTTGCTATCGAACTTCCTTCGGAAACTTTATCACCTACTTTTAAGTTTAATTTTTCAATTTTGCCTGAATATATGCTTGGAATTTCTACACTTGATTTATCGCTTTCAATTGTAATTAAAGGATCATTTTTCTTAATATTATCACCTTCATTTATTAAAACCTCAATAACCTCTACATCTTTAAAATCACCTATATTTGGAACTATTAAATCTTTATTGCTCATCAAAGTTTAGTTGGCATTGGTTTGTCTTGATCTATTTTATATTTTTTTATTGCTTCTTTTGCATATTTTGATGCAATTAGCTGTTCTTTAGCTAACACACTTAATCCATATGCAACGATATGTTCTTTATCGACTTCAAAAAATTTCCTTAAATTCTTCCTTGTATCACTTCTTCCATAACCATCTGTTCCAAGCGAATAGAAGCTTTTTGAAGTATAAGGGCGTATTTGATCAGAATTCATTCTCATATAATCCGAAGCTGCAAGGATAGGGCCTTCCTTCTTACCCAAACATTTCTCAATATATGTTAATTTTTTTTCTTTATCTGGATTTAACAAATTATATCTTTCAACCTCTAAACCATCTCTTCTAAGTTCATTAAAACTAGTAACACTCCAAATTTCACTATCTATTTCATATTCATTTTGAAGGATTTCTGCGGCTGCTATCATTTCTCTTAAAATAGTTCCAGAGCCAAGTAATTGAATTTTATTTTTTTTATGTTTTGAGAAATCTTTAATTTTATACATTCCTTTCAAAATTCCTTCTTCACAACCCTTTGGCATTTCTGGATGTTGGTAGTTTTCATTCATTGTAGTTATATAATAAAAAATATTTTCATTATCTTCGTGCATTCTTTTTAGACCATCTCTAAAGATGACAGCTAATTCATAATGAAAAGTTGGATCATAGGATATACAGTTAGGTATAGTTGATGCTATTAAATGACTATGTCCATCTTGGTGTTGCAATCCTTCTCCTGCTAAAGTTGTTCTACCTGCGGTCGCTCCTATTAAAAAACCTCGTGCTTGACTATCGCCCGCAGCCCAAGCTAAATCTCCGATTCTTTGAAAACCAAACATTGAATAAAATAAATAGATAGGAATCATTTCTGTATCATGATTTGTATAAGCAGTTCCTGCTGCAATCCAAGAAGACATGGCCCCAGCTTCATTAATACCTTCCTCTAACACCTGTCCACTTTTATCTTCTCTATAAGAACTTAATTGAGCTGAGTCCTCTGGTTCATATTTTTGTCCTTCATGCGCATATATACCTATCTTTTGAAAAAAACCCTCCATTCCAAAAGTTCTTGCTTCATCTGGAATAATAGGAACTAATTTTTGAGCAACATGTTTATCTCTTAAGAGACTAGTTAACATTCTTACTAGTGCCATTGTGGTAGACATTTCTTTTTCACCAGTAGATTTTGTCATAACATCAAAAATATCTTTTTCAGGAGTTTTAATAGGTTTTGAAAATGATGTTCTTTCTGGAATGAATCCTCCTAAGTCATATCTTCTTTCTTTAAGATATTTTATTTCAGGAGAATTTTCATCTGGCTTAAAGTATTCAATATTCTTAACTTGTTCGTCAGTTAATGGTACATCAAATCTATCTCTGTAATACATTAAGTCATCTACATCTAATTTTTTTTGTTGATGGGTTGTGTTCACACTTTCTCCGGTCTTTCCCATTCCATAACCTTTAATTGTTTTTGCTATTATTACCGTTGGACTTCCTACATTTTTAATAGCTTTGTCATAAGCCGCATAAACCTTATGAGGGTCATGACCCCCTCTATTTAATCTCCAAATATCTTTGTCTGACATTGCAGATACCATCTTTAATGTTTCTGGAAACTTTCCAAAGAATTTCTCTCTTACATATAATCCATCGCGTGCTTTGAAAGCTTGGTATTCTCCATCAACTGTTTCGTTCATTAATTTAACTAAATGTCCAGATTTATCGTTGGCTAAGAGCGAGTCCCAATATGATCCCCAAATTACTTTTATTACATTCCATCCAGCTCCTCTAAAAATTCCCTCAAGCTCTTGAATAATTTTTCCATTTCCTCTTACAGGTCCATCTAGTCTTTGAAGATTACAGTTGATTACAAAAACTAAGTTATCAAGTTTTTCTCTAGCTGCTAAACCAATAGCACCTAAAGACTCTGGTTCATCCATCTCACCATCGCCAAGAAAGGCCCAAATTTTTCTACCTTCATCTTTAATTAAACCTCTATTAATTAAATATTTCATAAATCTAGCCTGATATATTGCTAACATTGGTCCAAGACCCATTGAGACTGTTGGAAATTGCCAAAAGTTAGGCATCAACCAAGGATGTGGATAAGATGACAAGCCTCCTTTTTTCACTTCTTGTCTAAAACTATCTAGTTGTTTTTCATTTAATCTTCCTTCTAAAAAGGCTCTTGCATACATTCCTGGTGCGCTGTGACCCTGAAAATAAATTAAGTCTCCACCAAAATTATCATTTTTAGCACGCCAAAAATGATTCATTCCTACATCATATAAAGTTGCTGCAGATGCAAAAGTCCCGATATGTCCACCTAATTCTGGAAATTTTTTATTTGCCCTAACAACCATTGCTGCGGCATTCCATCTTATTAAAGATCTTAATCTTCTCTCAATATTTTGATCCCCAGGTGATTTTGTTTCTTCCTCGGGAGGAATAGTATTTATGTAAGGAGTACTTTGTGTATAAGGGATTCTTGATCCTTGTCTATATGCTTGATCAATAAGTTGTTTAATTAAAAAATGAGCTCTTTCAGGACCCTCTTGTTCCACTACTGCACTAAGTGAATCTAACCATTCTTTTGTTTCTAGAGGATCAATATCATTTTTACTGGATACAAATTCTATTTTTTCTTTAATTTTTCTTTCAGGTACTTTTTCTTCTTTGGCTATACTTTCTTTTTTTTCTGATTTGATAATATTTTCTGCTTCCTCAATAATTTTCTCTGTAACAGGAGGTATTTTATCCTTTAGACTATTGTTGGAAATAGTTAAGATTAAATCACCTTTTGAAACTTTATCACCAATTTTTACTTTTATATCTTCTATAGTCCCTTCTAAATTCGAAGGAACTTCTACACTAGATTTATCGCTTTCAAGAGTTACAACTGGGTCATTTTTTTTTAAATTGTCACCTTTTTTAACCAGTACCTCTATTATTTCTACTTGATCAAAATCTCCAATGTCTGGAACTAATAATTCTAAACTCATTGTTTGAAAATATTATATATACCTTTTTTCTTTAAAATAGATGTTTATTTTTGGACATAGTGAAACATTTTAAAAGAAAAATTTTAAATTATTTAACTAATCTCTCTCTAAACATAAAGCTATCCCCATTCCACCTCCTATGCAAAGGGATGCAATTCCTTTTTTAGAATTTCTTCGTTTCATTTCATGGATCAATGTAACTACAATTCTAGTTCCTGAGGCACCAATTGGATGACCTAAAGATATTGCACCTCCATTAACATTTACTTTATCTTGAGGTAATTGAAGTTCATTAATAACTGCTATGCTTTGAGCCGCAAAAGCTTCATTAATTTCAAATAATTCTACATCCTTAATTTCCCAATTTGCTTTTTTAATAGCTAATTTAATTGCTGATACTGGGCCTATACCCATAATTGATGGATCAACACCTGTATTTGACCATGATTTAATTTTGGCCAAAGGTTCAATTCCTTTATTTTCAGCATCTTTTCTTTTCATTAAAACTACTGATGCCGCTCCATCATTTAAACCTGAGGAATTTCCAGATGTTACGGAACCATTATCTTTAAATACAGGATCTAATTTTTTTAAATCGTCAATATTTATATCTTTTCTTGGATACTCGTCCTCAATAAGATTGCAATTTTTAATTTGAATAATTTCATCTTGAAATTTATTTTCTTTTATTGCTTTTGTAGTTTTTATTTGTGAATTGTATGCAAATTCATCCTGTTGATCTCTGGTAACATTAAATTTCTGAGCTACATTTTCAGCTGTAATTCCCATATGGTATCTATTAAAAGCATCAACTAGACCATCATTAATCATGTTATCTATAAGATTTTCTTTATTTAATTTTTTATCCATTCTAAAAAAAAGAGAATGATGCGATCTAGACATATTTTCTTGACCACCAGAAACGATTATATTTGCATCATTTAAAATAATTTGTTGAAAGCCGGAAATAATAGATCTTAGTCCAGATCCACATACTTGATTTACTAAATGTGCAGGTTTTGTGTTTGGAATTCCTGCTTTTATTGCTGCTTGTCTTGCTGGGTTTTGTCCTTGACCTGCAGTTAACACTTGTCCCATTATAACTTCGTCTACATCACTTGGATCAATTTTAGATCTTACTATTGCTTGTTTAATGCATTCACTGCCAATTACATCTGCATTAATATCTTTTAGGCTACCTTTATAACTTCCGATTGGGCTTCTTACTGCTGATGTTATAACTATATCTTCGTGGTTTTTAGGCATAATTAAACAATATTTGAATAATCAATAATTTACATTAAAAATAAAAATAAAATAGTTTAATAATTTGCGCCTGTAGCTCAATTGGATAGAGCGCTTGGCTACGGACCAGGAGGTTCTGGGTTCAACTCCTAGCAGGCGCACCAAAAGGTAAGGAAATGAAAATATCTCTTCAAGAATCAGTTATATATTTTTTTATTATTGTTTTGATAATATTATTTTTAGTAACGCTAATTATTTAATGAAAAAAATTTTTAAACAGATCAGTAATAAACCTGGTTTTATGAAACATAACGGAGGTTTGTTTTTTAGAAAAATAACAAATGACAAATATCAATTTAAAACAAAAATAACTAAGAAACATTTAAATAGAGCTGGAATTACCCATGGTGGTTATTTAGCATCTATAATTGATGCTGGATCTGGGACAGCAGTTCATAGAGTGGCTGAAAATAAAATTTGTGTAACTATTTCACTGGATATAAAATTTATTGGATCTTCTAATATCGGAGATGAGATTATCGGAGATATAAAAATTGAAAAAGCTACAAAAACATTAGTTTTTGTGAACTGTGTGTTGAATTCAAAAAAAAATAAAATCGCTGTAGCATCTGGAGTTTGGAAGAAAACTAATAGGTATTTTTAGTTCAATTATTTTGCTTTTTTTTAATATTATAAGTACCTGCAATTATTAAGATTAAAAACGCAATAGGATAAACAAAGTTTTTATTGGGTCTATTTTCATTCTCAATTTTAAATTCACTTATGAGATCCCCCATTTCAATTCCTGATTTTTTTGCTTCTCCATTCCATTTCATTGTATCAACCACTATTAGATTATTCTCTTCAATTAAATTTATTCCATAATCTTCTAAGGTAAAACTTTCCTCAAATGTATTTTTTTCAATAACAAATAACTTATACCTTTCTCCATACTCACTAAATCTTGTAATTTTAATTCTAATTTCTTTTTTTGGATCAAATTGTGAATTTTGAATTTGATTAATATCAAGATAGTTATACTTAGGATAAAATTTGTTTAGGACAAATTCTGGGGATAGTAGAGAAATTGAAATAACTAAAAATAATATTATTTCATACCAACGAAGTTTATTAAAAAACCATCCTTGAGTTGCAGAAGTAAACACAAGTATTCCAGTTAAAGATGTACAAATAACAATTAATGCATGCCAGATATTTTCAATCCCTATAAGAAGTAACTCATGATTAAATAAAAATACTATTGGGAGAATTCCTGTTCTAAGGCTGTACCAAAAAGCTTGTGCGCCTGTTTTTAATGGATCCCCTCCTGAGATTGCTGCTGCAGCATAAGAGGCAAGACCTACTGGTGGTGTTACATCTGCCATTAAACCAAAGTAAAAAACAAAAAGATGTACTGCAATTAACGGAAAAATAAATCCTGATGCATTACCAACATCAACTAAAACTGTTGCCATTAAAGAGGCAACTACTACATAATTTGCAGTTGTTGGAAGACCCATTCCTAATAACAAACATAGAATAATTGTTAAAAATAAAAGTATTGTTACATTATCCTTTGCAATAGACTCTATAACAATAATTAAATTAGTACTTAACCCTGTTGAGCCAACAGCGCCTACAATTATTCCTGCTGTAGCAATTGCTATCCCAACTCCAACCATATTCAAAGCTCCCTTTTCAAATCCAGTTACTGTTTGATTGAACCAGTTAATTATAGCTTCTTTTTTCTTTTGACTTGTAACCAATTGTTTTAATAAATTAACTAAAATTAAGGATATAGTTGCATAAAATATTGAGTAAGAAGCAGTTAATCTTAAATAAACTAAAAGATATATTAAAACGAATATCGGAATTAAAAAATGAAGACCTTGTAAAAAAGTTTTCTTTAAGTTGGGTACATCTTTCTCATCCATACCTTTCAAGTTTAATTTTAGAGCCTCAAGATGTGAGATGTAAAATAAAGCTATGTAAGAAATTATAGCTGGTAAAAAAGCATGCTTTACAACTTCAAAATAAGTTACACCTATAAAGCTAGCCATAACAAAAGCAGCGGCACCCATAACTGGAGGCATAATTTGTCCATTAACTGAAGAAGAAACTTCAATCGCTCCTGCTTTTTCTTTGGAAAAACCAGTCTTTTTCATAATAGGAATTGTAAATGTGCCAGTAGTTACGGTATTTGCTATTGAAGAACCAGAAATTAAGCCTGTCATACCAGAGCCCAATATTGCTGCTTTAGCTGGCCCTCCTCTCATTTTACCAACCATAGAAAATGCAAGATCAAGAAAATATTTTCCTCCACCTGCCGTTTCTAAAAGGGCACCAAATAAAACAAATAGGAAAATAAAATCTACAGAAACACCTATAGGAATTCCAAAAATTGCTTCTTGATCTAACCATTGAAATCCAACTAATCTTTTTAAGGATAATCCACCGTGAGAAATTATATCAGGGGCATATTTTCCAAAATAAGAAAACAATAAAAAACAGATTGCAATAATTACTAAAGGAAGACCTATGACTCTTCTAGTGGCTTCAAGTAAAATACATATGCCTAATAATCCAATAATTAGTTCTATAGGTAAATTTATATTTTCAGAAATTTTTAAATTTAATAAAACACCACCTCTATCAACAAGCTGATCATAAAAAATATAGATATATAAACAGCATAATCCACCAATTAAACTTATCAAAATATCAAAAAAATTAATTTTACTTTTTTTAAAAGTTGGAAAAATTAGAAAAGCTAAAATTAAAGCAAAACCTAAATGGATGGCTCTAGCAGGAAAACCTTTAAACATTCCAAAGTTGAAAATAAAAGGGAAGGGAGATGCATACCAAAGTTGGAATAGGGACCATATTATTGCAATTGAGGCAACTATTTTTAAATGAATTCCTGATAAGTTTTTAGTGGGAGATAAATCTTCCTGAATTTTATCTTTAATATTTCTTTTCATTAATATAATTTTTTATCATAAAAAAAAGGCCCAATAAATTGGGCCTTTTTGAAATCAAAATAAAGAAAAGATTACATTAATCCAGCTTCTTTATAATATTTAATTGCACCTGGATGCAATGGAGCTGATAAACCATCCTTAATCATATTTTCTTTTTCAAGAAAACCAAATGCAGGATGTTGTTTTTTGAAATCATCAAAGTTTTCAAATACAGCTTTAGTTACTAAATAAACAAGTTCTTCTGAAACATCTGCACTAGTTACAACAGTTGCTTTCACACCAAAAGTAGTAGCATCTTTCTTTTGGCCAGTATAAGTTCCTTTTGGAATTACAGCTTGCGCATAATAATCTGCACCATTAATTAATCCTTGAACTTCTGAACCAGTAAGGTTTATTGGAGAAGCTTTAGCTGCACAAGTAGCTGCTTGTTCCATAGCTCCATTTGGAAATCCAACTGAATAACCAAATGCATCTATTTTACCATCACACAAAGCTTTTACCTGTTCCGATGATGTAAGTTCTGTTGTAGATTTAAAGAAGCTATTGTCTACTCCCATTGCTTTCATTAATTCTTCCATAGTTCCTCTTTGTCCTGAACCAGGGTTACCAATGTTAACAACTTTACCTTTTAGTCCTTTAAAATCTTTAATTTTTGCTTTTTTTCTTGCCCAAATTTGAAATGGTTCATTGTGCACAGAGAAAACAGCTCTTAGATCACCAAATTGTTTTCCTTCCCATTTGCTTGATCCATTATATGCGTGGTACTGCCAGTCCGATTGAGCAACACCAAATTGAAATTCTCCTTCTTTAATTTGACCAATATTGTAATTTGATCCTCCGGTTGAAGGAGCTGTACATCTATACGCTTTTTCAGTGCCTTTGCTTCTCCCGTGTTCAGCACTAATTGCAGATTTATGCAACATTTTACAGATAGCGTTACCTGTTTGGAAATAAACTCCAGTTGGCCCACCTGTGCCTATAGTAAAAAACTCAGCTGATTTTGCTACAGTTGAAATTGAAAAAATTGCTGCAAAAAAAATCAGAGAACTTGATATTGTTGATATTATTTTTTTCATTTTCCCTCTCTTTAAGTTTAAAAAATAATTCTAACAATTATCATCTAACAATGTCCAGAAAATTAATTTAATTTAGTTTTATAGAATAATTCTAAGTTTTAGTTTTCTGACCAAGATTTGAGCTTTTTAACACCTTCTACTACTTTTGGAGCAAATTGATTAATAAGTTCATCATCAATATCGGTATTTTCATCAATTGAACTCATAAATTTTTTCCCATCAAAATCTGTATAACTTAGTCTTGTTATCATTTTTTTTTCATCAAAACCAAAATCTGAACCAGGTAATATTGCAACTCCAGTTTTATTTAAAATATCAGAACACATTTCAGAAGATGAATTAAATTTTTTATTTAAAAATTCTGGCATTAAATAAAATCCGCCCATTGGTTCATTCATGATAATATTATTAGATTTTAGGTTCTTATGAACAAAATTGCCTATCGAATAAAGTATTTTTTTTGATTTTAAAACATATTCAGAATGATCTTTGCTAAAAGCAGATATAGCAGCATACTGAATGGGTGCGCTTACTGCTGAAAAAGTTTCACTAGCTAATATTTTAATTGAGTTTTTTAGATGGTTTAGTGCTTCTGGGAAAACAAAATAACCTAATCTCCATCCTCCTGCTCCACACCATTTACTTAACCCATTGCTTATGATTACATTATCAGGGCAAAATTTTGCTAAAGAATTATATTTATTTTGAAATGTTAATTCTGAGTAAATTTCATCAGACAAAACTGTTATATTATATTTTAAAATAACTTTGCTCAAATCTTCCAGGTTTTGACATACTTGACCTGAAGGATTATTAGGTGAATTTAAAATTAATAGATTTTCAGTTTTTTCATTATTTAAAACTGCCTTTTCGATATCGTCTGCAGTTGGAAACCAAAGATTTTCAGCTTTAGTTTTTATCCATTGATATTTATTTTCTGCAATTATAGCTTGAGGTTTATAAGATACCCAGCTTGGTGTTGGTAATAAAATTTTACCATTAAAACATATATGAAGGAGAAACATTAATTCCTTTGAGCCAGGCCCAACCATAACCTGGTCTGTAGAAAAAATTATATTTTTTTTTCTACTTTCGTAGCCAGATATAGCTTCTCTTAATTTTTCTAAACCTTGAATTGGAAGATAACTTTTCTGATGAGCATTTTTTTTTAATTCTTCAACAATATCTTCAGGAACTTGAAAAGGAGATTGACCAAAACCAAATTTAATTACCTCTTTTCCACTTAATTCAATGCTTTTTGATATTTCATTTATTTTTAAAGTTGCTGATAAATCTAAAGCTTTTATTTTATCCTTTATCATCAATATTTAAGTTCTTTTAAATTCTTATATTCAATTAAAATATCTGGGTTGGCTAATGCTTGGATATTTTTTATTTTGTTTCCCTCAATAATATTTTTCACCGCTAATTCTACAATTTTACCATTCTTAGTTCTAGGAATATCAGTGACTTTTATAATTTTTGATGGGACATGTCTTGGAGAAGCTTCATACCTAATTTTTGTTTTTAATTTGGTTACCAAATCTCCTGTTAATGAATAATTTTTGTTTAAAACAACAAAAAGAATAATTCGCACATCATTATCCCAAGCTTGACCTACTACGATGCACTCTTTAATTTCATTAATTTTTTCTATTACTGAATAAATCTCTGAGGTTCCGAGTCTAACTCCACCAGGGTTTAAAGTTGCATCTGATCTTCCATATATTATGTAACCACCACTCTTTTTTCTTTCAGCATAATCTCCATGATGCCAGGTATTTTTATATTTAGAAAAATATGCTTTTTTATATTTATCCCCATTTTGGTCATTCCAAAATTTACTAGGCATAGATGGAAAAGGAGATTTGCATACAAGCTCCCCTTTTTGATTTAATATCGATTTTCCCTTATCAGAAAACACATGTACATCCATACCTAATCCATTGTTCTGAATTTCACCCCTATAAACAGGTGAAAATATGTTTCCTAAAACAAAACATGAAACTATATCTGTGCCTCCAGATATTGAGGATAAATGAACATTTTTTTTAACTTTTTCATAAATATAATCAAAACCTTCTTTTGAAAGTGGAGAGCCAGTTGAACAAATTGTTTTTAAATTTTTTAATTTATACTTTGATTTGATATTAAGATTTAGTTTTTTTAACTGGTCTATATATTTTGCACTTACTCCAAAGAGAGATACTTTCTCTTTTTCTGCTATTTTAAAAAGTAAATCATTTCTTTTGAACATGGGAAAACCATCAAACAAAACTATAGAAGCCTTACTAGCAAGCGAACTCACTAACCAATTCCACATCATCCATCCACAAGTTGTAAAGTAGAAAATGTTGTCTCCTGGTTTTATCTCACAGTGTAACTGGTGTTCTTTTAAATGTTGTAGCAAAACACCACCCGATCTATGGCAAATACATTTAGGTTTTCCAGTAGTGCCACTTGAATATAAAATTGCTAAATCTTTTTCAAAATCAAACTTTTTATAATTAAAAATATTGGTGTTAGATATAGGAATATCCTTTTTATAAAATATTTTAATTTTTTTTTTTAATTTAAAATTTAATAATTTTTTTCCAGGATATGAAAAAATTAAAACTTTTTTAATTGATTTAATTTTTTTTAATATATCTGGCAGTCTTTCAATAATACTTATTTCTTTTCCATTATAATAATATCTATCTGTCAAAATTAGTATCTTTGGCTTAATCTGAGAAAATCTTTCAATTAAACCAGGAGTTCCAAAATCAGGTGAGCATGAGGACCATATTGCACCAATTGCTGAGGTTGCTAAAAAGCATTCAACTGTCTCAATTTGATTGGGCATATAAGCGGCGATACGATCATTGCTTGAAATTTTATGACTTAAAAAAAAATTTGATAAATTTTCAGTATTATTTTTTAATTCTTTCCATGTTCGAACTTCTTTAAAGCCATTCTCACTAATAAAAGTTACTGCTTTTTCATTATTGGCTTTAGACAAGAGATTTTCGCTAAAGTTTAATTTTGAATTTAATAAAAATTTATTGTCGATAAATTTTTTTGTTTTTTTATATCTTTCTGATTTAATGCCCTTAACTTTGGAAAAGTCCCAAACAGCACTCCAAAATAAATTTGGTTTTCTAATGCTCCAGTTAAGCAATTTTTTAAAATTGTACTTTCCTTTAAATTTAAAATTTTGATTTAGAAATTTTTCAAAATGAGCAAGATTAGAATTTTTTTTTTGTGAAAGTGACGCTTCCCATAATTTTTTATGCATCGAAAAAGTTATATTGAATTTTTACAAATTATGATAACTTTAAACGAATAAATAATTCAAATGAGAACTTTTTCATCAATGATTCGGACCTGTTTTAGACTATTTTTGTTCTTTTCGGGTAACAAAATATAGTAGGCAAAAAATAGATCATACCAAAAGTAGAAATGTCAAAAAATAAAGTCACAGCAGTTTTAGGTCCTACAAACACAGGGAAAACCTTCCTTGCAATTGAGACAATGCTCTCATTTCAATCAGGGATGATTGGTTTTCCACTGAGATTATTAGCAAGAGAAGTATATGACAAAGTTATAAAAAAAATTGACCCTTCTAAAGTAGCATTAATTACGGGTGAAGAAAAAATTATTCCATTAAATGCTAAGTATTTTCTTTGTACTGTTGAGTCTATGCCAGTAGATAAAAGTCTTGAATTTGTTGGTGTTGATGAAATTCAAATGTGTGCTGATAGTGAAAGAGGACACATATTTACAGATAGACTTTTAAACCTTCGTGGTGAAAAATTAACAATGTTAATGGGATCAAATACAATAAAGTCTATTATAGAGAAACTTAATGATGATATTGAGTTTATTAACAAAGAAAGATTTTCGAAATTATCATTTGGTGGTCATAAAAAAATATCAAGGATTGAAAGAAAAAGCGCTGTAATAGCTTTTTCTGCTGAAGAAGTTTACGCAATAGCAGAACTCATTAGAAGACAAAAAGGTGGAGCTGCGATTGTTATGGGATCTCTTAGCCCTAAAACTCGTAACGCACAGGTGAATTTATATCAATCTGGAGACGTAGATTACTTAGTGGCTACAGATGCTATTGGTATGGGTATTAATATGGATTTAGATCAAGTTTTTTTTTCCAATATTAAAAAATTTGATGGAAAAAAACTAAGAAGATTAAATATTTCTGAAATAGGACAAATCGCTGGTCGTGCCGGTAGATATTTAAATAATGGTTCATTTGGAATTACTGGGGATTGTGGAGAAATTAATCCTGAGGAGATTGAAGCATTAGAACAACATAAATTTCCAGAGATACAGAATATATTTTGGAGAAACTCAAACTTAAATTTTGATAATAAATTAAGTTTGATTAAATCTTTAGAAGAAAAGCCAAATAAAGACTGGTTAAGAAGAATTTATGAGTGTGAAGACGAAAAAGTTTTAAAATATTTCCTTAAAGATGCACCTAATTTTAATTTTGAAGAAAATTCTGATAACTTAAAAACTTTATGGGAATGCTGCCAGATACCCGACTTTGTTAAAAAAACGTATGGTCATCATATAGAAGTTGTAAGAAAAGTTTTTAACTTCCTCACAAATGGAAATAGAAGAATTCCAAATCAATACATGAAAGAGCAGCTTTCTTTATTGGATAAAATAGAGGGAAATGTCGACTCAATATCAAACAGAATTGCTAATGTTAGAACATGGTCATATGTTTCAAATAAATCAAACTGGGTTGAAAATCAAGATTATTGGATCGAAAGAACAAAAACTCTTGAAGACAAATTATCTGATAGATTACACGAAGAATTAACAAAGAGCTTTATAGATAAAAGGGCAAGTGTACTAGCAAGAGGGTTAAAACAAGATATTAGTTTTGATACCGAAATAATCGAAAATGAAAAAGTAATGATCAATAAACAATACATTGGTCATTTAAAAGGGTTAAAATTAGAATTAGATTTAAAAGTAGATGCGCTAGATGCTGATGTAAAATCTCTAAAAAAAGCAGCAAGGCAAAATGTTGGTCCTGAAATAACAAAAAGAATAAATCAAATTATTGATACAAAATTAATTGAATTAAAAAATGACTTTAAAATTTATTGGAATGATTATCCAATAGCAAAACTAATTCCTGGATTAGATTATCTCAACCCTCAAATTCAATTAATTATTGATGAGATGATTGAAAACGATGAAAAAAATAAACTTAATAATTTTATTCAACAATGGATTGAACTAAAAATAAATACTGAATTAAAAAGTCTTATAGATCTAAAAAATACTAAAGAGAAAAATCCAGACTTAAGAGCTTTAGCTTATCATCTTTATGAAAACAATGGGGTTGTAAAAAGAGATGATGTGTCTTTCTATACAAAAAAACTTGATCAAAATGAAAGAAAGAAATTAAGAAGTGTTGGAGTTAAATTTGGAAGATATCATATATTTTTGTTTAAACTATTTAAGCCAAGTTCTGTTTCTTTGAGAACATTGCTTTGGAAAAACTTCAATGAAAAAAATTATAATTTAACGCCGCCGACATTTGGATTGAACTTTTTAGAAGAGAAAAAACCAACGAATAAAGAATTTATGCTTCTCTGTGGTTTTGAAAAATTTAATAATTTTTTTGTAAGGATAGATATTTTAGAAAGATTATTTTTGATGATTTTTAACGCAAACAACGAAAAAGATAAAAATGAAATTAAATTAATACCTGAAATGCTAAATCTTTTAGGATGTAACAAAGAAAATTTTATAAAATTACTTAAAAATATGAATTACCAAACTTACGAGAAAGAAAATAATCTTTACTTTAAATATATTCCTTCTAGAAGACCAGTTAAGAGAAAAAATTTTAAAAATGAAATCAAAGATAATCCCTTTCAAGTTCTTAAAAAGCTTAATTTAAAATAATGTTTAATTTATTTAAGAAAAATCAAAACAAAGATGAGGAAAACTTATCTTTAATTGCGGTTACCTCTTTACTTATTCATTCAGCAAAAATTGATGAAAATTATACAGAAAAAGAGAAAAATATCATAATTGAAGCTTTAATCGAAATGGGTGCAACAAAAGATGAAATTGAACATATATTTGTTGAGGCAGAGAAGAAAGAAAAAGACTCTAATCAAATTTTAGATTTCACGAGAGAAGTCAAAAATATAAATGAGGATGAAAAAAAAATTATCATAGAGGCACTCTGGAAAATAATTTATTCGGATGAAAACGCTGATATGTATGAAACAAATTTAATGAGACGATTATCCGGTTTATTATATTTAGATAATAAAGTAGTGGGTGATATAAAAGAAAAGGTAAAGCAGAGCTTGAAATGACATACTTAGTAAATGAAAAATGTATTAAATGTAAATTGATGGATTGTGTAGAAGTTTGTCCCGTTGATTGTTTTTATGAAGGTAAAAATATGCTTGTAATTAAACCTGATGAGTGTATAGATTGTGGCGTTTG
>WTIW01000013.1 GCA_011526385.1 Pelagibacteraceae bacterium
CCAAATGGAACTTTAAGTTTTTGAATTTCATCTAAATTATTCTCATAATTTTCAGGTGAAACACATGCTAGAATTACTCCTAGGCAATTTTCGGTAATTATTGAATTAATTTCAGAAATTTTTTCTCCACTTGGTAAAGAATTTCCTTCAGAAATATGAACCCCAACTAAGTATGGTTTATTAAATTTTTTAATAGCTTCTATTCCACATCTAATTTCTTTGATACTGCTCCATACATCAAAATAGAAAAAATCTACTGAAGGGTTTAGTATTTCTGCTAATTCCAAATGATCTTTTGTAATTTCTTTTTCACTTCTCTTGTCTTCTTCATATGTCAAATCTTGAGGCGGGAGTCCTCCTGCAATCTTAATATGTGGATTATTTAATTTAGCTTTTTGTGCAATTTCACAGGCTTTCTGATTTAAGAATTTAAATTGATCTTCTATTCCATTTTCTCTCAATCTTTTTCTTCTCGTTGTAAAAGTTGTAGTTACAATTACATCAGCTCCAGATTTAATAAAATCATTATGAATATTAAGTATTAAGTCGTGGTATTTTTCCTCAATTAAAGCATTTGCACTCCACAAAGTTCCTTTAGGTTCCATACCTCTGGCCAATAATTCTTGACCCATTCCACCATCTAAAATTTTTGTTGTTTTAAAAAAATCTTTATTCATTTTATCCTCACTTTTTTAGTGCTTAAGCTACATGCAGGTGCACAATATAGTTCAACTACCTTGCTAATTAGATCTATTGGGAATTTCCATTTTAGCAGTTTATGCCCGCAATAGGATCAAATCGGCAAATAGATTTATATAATATTATTAAAATTTGTAAATTATTTATTAAAAATTATTTTAGCATTGAAAGAAAATGATCTTCTTTCTTCCTCAATATTAAATGGGTAGGCTGTATGCATTAAGTAATTGGGAAATATTAAAAGATCACCTGTTTTTGGTATCAAATTAAAAATACTTTTTGAAAGAAAAGCTTTTTGTCCATTAATAAAATCAATTGTTCCATTGGTTTTTATTTTTTTATTTTTAACATTTTTATTTTTTGTCATATGTTTTGGAATTTTTAAATAACCAACACCCGATAAGTCTCCTTCATGATAATGTATAGGATTATACTCATTTTTGTATTGGCTAACGACCCATAGGTTTAAAATTTTAATTTCTTTAATTTTTTTAATATTTTCTTTGGTTAGAAAAATTTTAATATTTTTTATTAATTCTTTTTCCAAATTTTTTTTTATAAAACTTTTAGAAATTTGAACTTCTTTTCTAATTTGACTTGCTAATTTTGGACTATAATCATTCGATTTTGAGAAGATTTTTGTATCAACTTCCTTGTTAAGTTTTTCTAAAAATTTTTTAGAAATTTTAGATTTTCCTATTGAAGGCCCAAATGGTTTAAAATTTTTCATGAGAGATTAAATATATCAAAAAATAATTAATTCAACTTAAGCTATAAGTGTTATGCCCATTCTTATAGCAACAAAAATTACTAGACATGCAGTCATTAGAGCTAATATTTTGTTAGACAGGAATTTTATATTTAAAAAACTTCCAATTTGACCACCAATTAAGACAGCAATAAATAGTGGCCAGTAATTTAAAAATTCGTTGAAGACTATATCCTTTGTTAATTGTCCACCTATACCAAAAATTGAATTTACTAAAATAAATAAGGATGCAGTACTTGTTATATGTTTTGGAAGCCCTGCTTTCATCAAAAATAAAATAGGACTTAAAAATATCCCACCACCAATTCCAACCAAACCAGATATAAAACCAATTATTGATCCTATTAATATTGATAAAACTAGGGGTATTTTTTTAATTTCAATTTTTTGTTTGTTAAAGGATTTGCTTTCAATAAGTAAAAAAACTCCAGCTGATATTAAAATAAAGAAAAGTAAAATTTCAAATAAATTTTTGTCAATAGAGATCGATGCTCCTATAAAAGCAAGAGGTATAGAACCAATTAAATAAGGATAAAGTAAATTAAAATTAATATTCTTTGATTTTAAAAAATTTATAGAATTTCCAGAAACTACAATAATATTACAAATCAAAGCTAAAATTGGAAAAATATAGTAAGGGACATCCCAAATTAAAAGTAATGCAAGATAAGTAGAGCCACCACCAAATCCTATACTTGAATATAATACTGCAGTTATAAAAAAAAATATTGTAAGTATAATCATTAAAAAAATTTATTTATGATTGTAAATATAGCTTTACTAACTGTAACAGATACAAGAACAATTGATAACGATAAATC
>WTIW01000105.1 GCA_011526385.1 Pelagibacteraceae bacterium
TCTCTTAAATTTTGATTTTCAATTATTCGTTGTTGATTGTCATCTTTATTCATAAATGAGCTGGGTCTATTTATGTGCTGATGAAAATTAAACTTATCTTCTCCACGTGCAAGCTGGACACCATTTTTACCTATAACTTGCTTAACATTTGTTCCAATATAGCTTTGAATTACAAATCCAATTCTACGATCGTTGCTTTTATTTAATCCAGAGCCGTGTACAGTTTTAGGGTGGTGAAGAGACATTTGACCAGCATTAAGCTCAATTGGTTTTATTTGATCATTTGGTACATTTTCAACAGTTTGTCCTCTAGTTAGCAAGTTTCCTTCATCAAAATTTTCACTGTGATGTTTTAATTCATCTTTATGAGAACCTACCCACATATTCATACAGCCATTATTAATATTTGCATCAGTTACAGCAACCCATGCAGTAACCCAATTATGAGGCTCAAGTCCAATATATTTTGCATCTTGATGATAACTTACAAATCCTTTTTCATTAGGCTCTTTAATAAATAAAGTTGTGCCACATACTAAAATATTTTTTCCGATAATACTTTCTACTGCATCGAGTATATTTGGATTATGACAAACTTGATCAAGTAAAGGAGATATTAAGTGTAAGTTATATCTACCCGAACTATTAATTTCGTTAGGAATTTCTTTTTCTATTTTCTCAATTTCTTTTCTTAATTCTAAAGCCTCAGTAGTTGAAAAAATTTCAATTGGTGAAACAAAACCTTCCTCATTATATTTTTTTATTTGATTTGATGATAACAATTTAAAACTTTTTCAATTTTTTATCTAATGACATCAGTATTAATTCGATTTTAAGTTTTGGATGTCTTTTTTTTAGTATTTTTTTTATTTTATTAAAGGATGTTTTATGAATGTTTAATTCATTTTCATTATTAAATTCTTTTTTACCGTTTACTATTTTTGCAGCCCCACAATCTTTATGGTTAATGACTATCAATTTTTCAATTTGATGAAGATTAATTGTAGCGTTTAGATTTTCCCAAAATGTACTGTGCCATTTTTTAAATTTTGATGCAGTAACACCCACAGCGGCACCAGCAATAGTAAATGCACTGTATTTTCCAGTAAGTTTTCTTCTCTTAAGATAATTAAATACCAATGGTTGAAATCTTGGATCCATGCAAGAAAGAACCATTGCTTTATATTTTTTTTTCATATTTATATTTAATGATATTATTATGAATTATAAAATTTCATCAATTTATTTTTATCCTGTAAAATCTATTTCTTTTCAAAATTTAAAAAAATGTGTCATTAAAAAAGATATTGGAATCTTAAATGATAGAATTTTTGCAATATCAAGATTAGTTGATGCCGATAAAGCAATATATATTGAAAAAAATCCAGGTAATCGAAAATTAAATGATCTTTTAAACCTTAAAAACACACCTGAACTTAATAAATATAAATTTGAATATGAAGATGGGTTATTAAAGCTTTTTTTTGAAGATAGATTAATTCAAAGCGCAAATACCAATAATCCAGAGGAAGCGGATTTAATAATAAAAGAACTTTCTCAATTAGAAAATACGATTAAAGGACCTAATTATCTTCTTAAAAATGAAAAATTTCCATTTTTTGATACTACAAGCTCTGGAGAAATAATTAATTCTATATCTTTAATCAACCTTGAAACTATTAAAGATTTTGAGAGTAAACTAGGTAAGAAAATAGAGCATCAAAGATTTAGAGGGAACTTTTACATAGAAGGAATGCCTGCTTGGGAAGAAAAAAAAATACTCGGTAAAACAATTGAAATTAATGGTCTAAAATTTAAAGCGGAATATGATATTCCACGATGTTCGGCAACGAATTTGAAACCATCAACAGGAGAGGTCACTATAAATTTGCCTCAAAAACTTAAGGAATTTTATAATCATTTTGATCTAGGAATTTATCTAGCACCACTAGAAGATGGTGAAATTTCTGAAGGAGATATAGTAAAAATTTAATTTTATATTTTTTGAGTTTCTTGATTTAAAGAACTTTCTTTAACAGTTGTATCTAATGTAGCAGGAGCATCAGGATCTAATTCAAGTCCAGCAGGTGTAATTGTTGCAGGAACAGGTGTGAAAGTAGATTCTGGATTATCAACAGTTTCTCTTACTCTCATTCTATATAATCCAAAACCACCAATTAAAGCATGAGTTAAAATTAAAAATACAAAAAATCCATTTAATCCAAACCAACCCATAAAGAGTGAACATAAAATTGGTCCACTTATTGCACCAACACCAAAAATTAATTG
>WTIW01000034.1 GCA_011526385.1 Pelagibacteraceae bacterium
TATAGAGGATCGTTTTTAAAAAAATCTTTTAAAAATATTGGTTTTTGGGACAGTATATATCTGTAGACATTATAGTTTTCTAGAACTCTCTGAACATAGTTTCTAGTCTCCTTAAATGGAATTAATTCAATCCAATCGATGTAATCAATTTGTTTTTTTTGTGGATTTTTATTAATTTTTTTCCAGTATTTTACCCTTTTGGGTCCAGCATTATAAGCTGCCATAGAGAAAGGGTAGGAGCCATCGTACTCTAAAATTAATCCGGCAATATAATAAGATCCAAGGTTAATATTATATTCAGGACTTTTTGTTAACTTGGATTTTGAATATGTAAGCTTAGCTTGTTTTGCAACAGTTTTTGCTGTGTAAGGCATCAATTGCATTAAACCTTGAGCACCAACACGACTATTAGCACTAGTATCAAATTCACTTTCTTGTCGAATTATTGATAAAATTAAAGCTGTCTCAGGAATTTTTCTTCCACCTACTTTAGTTGGTGTGCTTATTATTGGATAATTATATTTGTTATGAAATCTTTTTTGATACGATGCAATTTTAGATACTTGTATTGCAAAATCAAATCTTCCAATATCAGTTGCTAACTTTGCAGCTAAAACTTCACTACCTTTTTCAATATTTTCGTTAGCAAGATATCTTAAAATGTGTTTTGTATATTTATCTTTATTTAATTCATCTAATAAGTGAACAGTTGCAACAATTTTATTTTTGTAAAAACTTTCCGCATAATTTTTATCTATTTGCATTAAATCTGATAATTCAAATCTTTCTCTAGGTTTAGCTTTCATATGAGACAGCTGACCATAATATGTTGTAAGATACTTAGATCCTATAACATACCATTTTTTTGAATTTTCTTTGTCATTCAACTCTTCATAAGTTCTTCCAAGCCAGTAAGCACCTCTAGATAAACTAATTGGATAGGTGACGTTTTCATAAAATTTAAGAAAATGATTTTTAGCTAAAATTGGATCATTTAAAAAACTCAAAGCTATCCATCCACTTAACCATTCAGCCTCAGCAAGTTCAGGACTTTTAGAAAGAGCATTTCTGCTTGTAACTTTATAAGCCTCTTCATATCTTTTTTTGTAAATTAATTTTCTTGCTATTTTGGATCTTTCAACCCACCATTTGTCTGGTCTAACCATATATTCTTTGGTATTTTTAATATTAAATAAAATATCTAATGAGCTATCAAGCCTTCCTCTTTTAATACGCCATTTTAATCTATTATAATTTAAACCCGCATCATTTCTAAATTTGTCTGGTACTTTGGATATAGCTGTATCAACACCATATGAATTACTCATGAGTATTTGTCTTGCAGTGTACAAAAGCTGATAATCTTTAGGCAAATATCTTAGCATTCTTTTAAGATCCCAATATTTATTTTCCCAAGCAAGATAATCAGCTCGTTTAATATAATCATCACTTGATAGATATTTCTTAAATTTTTTTCTAAAATTAATTAAATCATTTTTTGTTAAATCTGCTGTTATAAAACCTTTTTTAATTAATTTAATTCCATCTGTTTTTTTTCCTGTTTTAATTAGACTTTCTCCTAATATCATTTCACCAAAGCCACTTAAGGGATCCTTTTTATCAAACCATTGAATAATTTGTTTAGGAGATTGATTTCTTGTAGATAATTTATGTTCTGCTAAATATTTTATACGATCAAGCCTAGGATATGTTTTAACTCTTTCAATAAAATTTTTATAATCATAAAAACTAGCTCTATTTCCAGTTGTTAAAAGATATCTCCATTCAATGAAATCATAAATTGATTTTGCCCTTGCTTTTTTTGCCACTTTAAGAGCATCTTTCCAATTACTTTTCTCCATAAAGCTAATAGCTTGTCGTGCATAATTTAAATCTCTATCACTATAGAATTTTGATTTTTTTGTTGTTGTAAGTCTTTGCTTTTTTACAATTAATGGTTTGTTCTTTGGTATAATTATACCATCAATTTTTTTTACAACTATTTTTGCATCTTTTTCTTTTGCAATCTCTTTATCTTCCTTAGATTTAATTGTTCCTGGTTTAAATTTCGGTATTATGAAATCGGCAGAGTATTTTTTTTCCTTTGTTAAAGTAGGTTTTTGTTTAGGTATTATTAAACTTTCAGAAAATGCAGATTGAATAGTCGATAAAAAAAAGATAAGTGTAACAAAAATTTTGATTGATTTTATCAGCATTTTTTTAAAATAAACGACAACTTATGATATAAATAAATATGTTTAAAGGTTCAAATGTTGCTTTAGTAACACCGTTTAAAGATAATCAGTTAGACGAGGAAAATTATATAAAACTTATAAATTTTCATCTTGAAAATGGCACTAATGGATTAGTACCAGCTGGTACTACTGGTGAGTCTCCCACTTTATCTCATAAAGAGCATGAAAAGGTAATTGAGCTTTGTATAAATGAGGCAAAGGGAAAAATTCCAGTTATTGCTGGCACTGGTTCTAATTCTACAGAAGAAGCTATATCATTAACTAAGCACGCTGAAAAGGCTGGTGCAGATGGAGCTCTTGTGGTTACACCTTATTATAACAAACCAACTCAAGAAGGATTGTATCAGCATTATAAAGCAATAAATGATAATTGTGGGATACCGATCATAATTTATAATATTCCCGGAAGATCAGTTATTGATATGACGGTTGACACTATGGCAAGATTATTTGAATTAAAAAATATTTCTGGTGTTAAAGATGCAACTGGCATTCTTGATAGAGTTGATCAACAGAAAGCAAAAATGGGTTCAGAATTTATACAATTAACTGGAGAAGACGGAAATGCGTTTGAATTTAATAAAAGAGGTGGTGTTGGGTGTATATCTGTAACTGCAAATGTTGCTCCAAAATTATGTTCCGAAATGCAAAGTCTATCTCTATCAGGAGATGATAATAAAATTGCTGAAGCTGAAAATATTGACAAAAAATTGCAACCACTTCATAAATCTCTTTTTATCGAAAGCAATCCATCACCAGTGAAATATGCAGCAAAGATTTTAAATCTGTGTGATGATGCTGTCAGACTTCCATTGGTTACAGTAACGGACTCAACCAAAGAGGAAGTTAAAAAGGCTCTTAAGATTGCAAATTTAATAAATGAGTAAAAAAACCCATAGTGGTTTAAAAATAATTACATTAAATCGTAAAGCGTCTTTTAACTATTTTTTTAATGAATTATTTGAAGCTGGTATAGTTTTAAAAGGATCTGAAATTAAATCTATCAGAGATGGAAAAATTAACATTGCAGACTCTTATGCAGTACCAAAAGATGGTGAAATTTTTTTAGTTAATTCACATATACCTGTCTATAAACAAGCAAGCTATTCAAATCACAATCCATACTCTGAAAGAAAACTTTTATTAAATAGAAAAGAGATAAACAAACTTATTGGCAGAATTAATGAAGAAGGATTTACGTTAGTACCAACTAAAATGTATTTTAAAAAAGGTAAAGCAAAACTAGAAATCGCTGTAGCAAAAGGTAAAAAACAACACGATAAAAGAAATACAAAAAAAACTAGAGATTGGAATCGTGAAAAGGCAAGATATTTTAGAAAATCAAGTTAATTACGCATATTTAGCTCTTGGTTCAAATTTAGGAAAAAAAGTTAATAATCTTATAAGCGCAAAGAATTTATTAGTTGAGGAGGGTATTAAAATTTTAAAATCATCAGGTTATTATGAAACTGCATCATGGCCTAATACCAAATTTCCCTTTTTTATTAACTCTGTTTTATATGTAAGCACAACCATGAAACTATCGGAATTATTTTTAAAAATAAAATCTATTGAAAAAAAACTTGGAAGAAAAAAAGCAAAAAAAAATTTTCCAAGAGTTTGCGATATAGATATTATAGACTTTAATGGAAAAGTCAGAAATATTACTTTAAATAATAATAATATATCAATACCTCATAAATCTATGCATATAAGAAATTTTGTATTATTTCCTCTATTTGAAATCTCTAAAAGCTGGACACATCCTAAATCAAAAAAAAATATAACAAATCTCTTGTCTTCTTTATCTTTAAATGATCTTAGATCTATTAAACAAATTTAATTTAGTGATATACTATAAGAATGATAAATTCTGACGATTTAATAAATAAAGTTAAATCTTATAATAAATTTTTAAATCCTGATACTTTAACAAAAGCATACGAATTTGCTTTGAAAGCTCACAAACATCAAAAAAGACATTCTGGCGATCCCTACGTAATTCACCCAGTTGCAGTAGCAGATATTTTGACAGATTTAAAACTTGATAGCGCAACGATTGCAACAGGTCTTTTACACGATACAATAGAAGATACACACGCTACTTATAAAACAATAGAAGAAGAATTTGGAAAAGAAGTCGCTGATCTTGTTGATGGTGTAACTAAAATATCTGAATTTGAAAACCAAGCTATTTCAAATTCTAAAGCTGAAAATTTTAGAAAATTAATTCTGGCTACGTCTAAAGATATAAGAGTTCTGCTAGTTAAACTTGCAGACAGGCTTCATAATATGAGAACATTAAAAGCAATTGATAAAATTGAAAAACGCGAACGTATTGCAAAAGAAACTATGGAAATTTATGCACCATTAGCTGATAGAATGGGAATGAATAGGATTAGGGATGAACTTGAAGATCTTTCTTTTGAAATTTTGAATTCTGAAGCAAGAAAATTAATTAAAGATAGACTAGATCAAATTAAGGATAGTAATTTAATAAATTATAACAATGTCCTTAATGAATTCGAAAATGTTTTAAAAGATAAAAAATTAAAATTTCAAATTTTTAGTAGAGAAAAAACACCATTTTCTATCTGGAGAAAAATTCAAAAGAAAAGAACTTCCTTAGAACAAATCACTGATATTATTGGTTTTAGAATTATACTTGAAGACGTTGAAAAATGTTATAACGCACTAGGAGCCTTACACAGTAAATGGAATTGTATTCCAGGAAAATTTAAAGATTATATTTCATCTCCTAAGATTAATAATTACAAATCTATTCACACAGCTATTATTGGACCAAACCAAAGACCAATCGAAATACAATTAAGAACAAATCAGATGCATGAATTTGCACAAAGAGGAATTGCATCCCACTGGAAATATAAATCTTCAGAAAAATTTAATTCCTTAACTTGGAAAGAATATGATTGGCTCGCAGATTTAGTTGAAATTATAGATAAAAATGAAAATCCAGAACACTATTATGAATATACAAAATTACAGATGTTTCAGGAAAATGTATTTTGTTTCACGCCAAAAGGATCAGTAATTAAACTACCTAAAAATGCCACACCAATTGATTTTGCGTATGCTGTACATACACAAGTAGGTGATACGGCCATAGGATGTGAGGTTAATGGCAATGAACAAGCGCTTCAATCTGTTTTAAGAAATGGTGATGTTGTTAAAATTATTACATCAAAAAAAGTTTCTCCATCATTGCACTGGTTGACTAGTACGAAAACTGGTAAGGCAAGAGCAGCGATTAGAAGATATTGGCAATATAGAGAGAATACTAAACCTTTAAAACAAAAGAGATATAATACGACTTTATGGATATCTCTTCCTGATGAACCTGGAAAATTAGGCGATGTTACAACAATGATTGGAATTAATAATGTAAATATTTCAAGTGTAGAAATGGTAGAGAAAACTAAGAATAATATAAATTTTAGGTTTAATTTAATTATTCATGATTTGAAAAACTTTACAAAACTTATAAGTGAACTAAAACAAAAAGATTATAATTTTAAAATAATTAGACATAAAAACAAAAAATATGCTTTCTTTAAAAGACTCTTTAGCGGTTTTAAAAAAAACTAAAGCTCTTTTGGAAGGCCATTTTGTTTTATCATCGGGACTTCATTCTCCGCAATATATTCAATGTGCAAAACTTATGAGCTTTCCTCATTTGTCTAAAAATTTTTCCTTATCATTAAGCCAGAAAATTAAAAAAAAATTTAAAAATTTTGACATAATACTTGCACCTGCAATGGGTGGTGTAGTGGTGGGTTATGAAATAGGCAGATTGTTAAAAAAAGAAACAATTTTTTGTGAGAGAGTTGATGGTAAATTTAAACTCAGAAGAGGATTTCAAATTAGAAAAAACTCAAAAGTACTAATTATTGAAGATGTAATTACTACGGGTAAATCAAGCCTTGAATGTGTAAGTTTAATTAAAAAATATAATGCAAAACTTATTGGTTTTGCATGTTTGATAAATAGGTCTAGTAAAAATTCTTTAAAAATTAAGAATAGACAAATCGTGTCTCAATTAAAACTAGACGTTCCAACATACAAAAAAAAAGATCTTCCATCAGAATTAAAGAAAATACCAATAACAAAACCTGGTAGTAGGTTTTTAAGATGAGCATAAGACTTGGTGTAAATATTGATCACGTTGCAACTTTAAGAAATGCTAGAGGTGAAAAACATCCTGACCCTTACTTATCAGCAATTAGTGCATTAAAATTTGGTGCAGATTCTATTACAATACATTTGAGAGAAGACAGAAGACATATAAATGAACAAGATTTAAAAAAAATTTCAAAAAATAAAAAAATTCCTTTAAACTTAGAAATGGCAGCTAACGATGAGATGTTAAAAATTGCCATTAAATATAAACCAAATTTTGTATGTATTGTTCCTGAAAAGAGAAAAGAAATCACAACTGAAGGTGGTTTAAATTTATCAAAAAATTATAAAAAAATTAAAAAAATTATTGAAGACCTTAATAAAAATAAAATAAGAACAAGTTTATTTATAGATCCAAATATCAAAGATATAAAATTAGCAAAAAAAATAGGTACTAATTGTGTAGAGCTGCATACAGGAAAAATTTCGAACCAAATCAAAAATAAAAAGAACTATTTCAGTGAATTATCAAAAATTAAAAAATGTTCTGTTTTAGCAAATAAATTTAACATAGAAGTCCATGCGGGACACGGAATGGATTATAAAACAGCTAAAATATTGAAATCAGTAAATTTAATAGAAGAATTTAACATTGGTCATTTTATTATTGGGGAGTCTATTTTTTATGGAATGAAAAAAATAATACAAAATTTTAAAAAAATACTCTAATTACATGAATATTATAGGAAATGGTGTTGATATTGTTGATAATAAAAGAATAGAAAAATTGATAATAAATAATGATTTTTTAAGGAGAATTTTTACTAAAAATGAAATCAAAATTTCAAAAAGTAGAAAAAATAAAATTAATTTTTTTGCAAAAAGATTTGCAGCTAAAGAAGCTTTTGTTAAAGCTTTAGGCACTGGTTTTAGAGATAATATAAATTTTTCAGATATTGAAATAATAAATGATACAAATGGTAAGCCTAAACTAAAAATTTCACATAAAATAAAACAACTTATTCAAAAAAAATTTAAGACCAAAAAAACTAATATTTATGTTTCTCTATCTGATGAAAAAAAACATTCAATTGCTTATGTAATATTGGAAAATTTATCATGAAAAAATTTATTATTGAAAATTTAAAAACACTTTTTTATGCTTTAATTATAGCAATATTTATAAGATCAATACTTATACAGCCTTTTTACATTCCATCATCGTCTATGGAGCCAAATTTATTAGTTGGAGATAGGTTGTTTGTAACTAAATTTTCTTATGGTTATAGCAAACATTCTTTTCCATTTAGTCCACCAATTTTTTCTGGAAGATTGCTATCAGCTACACCAAAAAGAGGTGATGTTGTAGTTTTTAAAACACCGGCTGATAATAGAACTGATTATATTAAAAGATTAATTGGACTACCTGGAGATACAATACAATTTATAAATGGCAATTTATATTTAAATAGTAAAAAAATTCAAAAAGAAGTTATTAACGAAGATGACTCTTTATATTGTGGTAATACTAAAATAAAAGTTTCTACTTATAAGGAAAAATTGCCAAATGAAATTACTTATCATGCCTCATACAGGAATGATATTTCATTTAAAAATTCAGATAAATTTACAGTACCAGAAAACCATTTCTTTTTTCTAGGAGATAATAGAGACTGTTCAAAAGATAGCAGATTTTTATCGGAAGTAGGCTATGTACACAAAGATAATCTTGTTGGAAAAGCTCAAATCATGTTTTTTTCATCTGATCCACGTGTAGGCAGTATTTTCAAAATTTGGAATTGGCAAAATATTATAAGGTTCGACAGATTTTTTAAAAAAATTACTTAATGGAAAAAAAATTAAAAAAATTAGAAGACAAAATTAATTATAATTTTAAAAAAATTGATATTTTAATTAGTGCATTAACCCATAAAAGTTTTGATCCTATTAACAATTATGAAAAATTGGAGTTTCTTGGTGATAGAGTTTTGGGAATAATTATTTCAAAAAAATTACTAGAACTTTATCCTAATGAAAAAGTAGGTATTTTAGATAAAAAATTTGCATCTTTAGTTAACAAAAATAAATGTTATGAAATTGGGAAATCCCTAGAACTTGATAAATATGCAATCGTAGGAAATAATAAAAAGAAAACCAAAGTAGAAAATAAAATTATTTCAGATTGTTGTGAAGCATTAATAGGAGCTATATTTTTAGACTCAAATTTAGAAAAAGTAGAAAAATTCATTTTAAAGAATTGGAACAATCACTTAAAATCCTCATTCACAAATGTTATAGACCCAAAAACCAAGCTTCAGGAATATTCTTTAAAAACATTTAAAATTTTACCAATATATAAATTAATTTCCAACACCGGACCAAGACATAAACCTACATTTAAAGTTGGTGTAAAACTTAAAAACACAAACTTTGTATATTCTACAGGTTCTTCAAAACAAAAAGCTGAACAATCCGCAGCTCTTGAATTACTAAATTCTTTTAAGCGATAAGCAAATATGAATTGGCAAGATAAAGGTTATTTATTGTCAAAAAATAAATACAGTGAAAATAATTCTATAGCAGAATTTTATACTAAAGAGCACGGTAAAGTTACTGGGGTAATCTATGGTTCAACATCAAAAAAAATTAAAAACTATTTACTTATTGGCAATAAATTTCATTTAAATTTTAGTTCAAAAAATGATTCAAAAATTGGTTATTTTAAGATTGAAATAGATAAAATTATTACACCATATTTTATGGAAGATAAAAACAAACTTCTTTGTATTACTTATTCCATGAATTTAATAAAATTATTAACAGTTGAAGGTCAACAAAATATTAATGTATTTGAACTAATTAAAAATTTAAAAGTTTTATTAGAAGATGATAAATGGCTTATTAAATTCATATTTTGGGAACTTAGTTTTTATAAATCTGTTGGTTACGATATAGAATTTAAAGATTATGTAGATAAAGAAATTCTTAATAATGGCGAGGAAAAATATTATGTTAAATCAACAAATAAGTTTGTTCCTAATTTCCTGATTAACAAAAATTATAATATTGATAATGCTAAAGATGTTTTGGATGGCTTTAAAATTGTTGGAGATTATTTAGAAAAAACAATTTTAAAAACAATCGGTATTAATTATCCTAATTCTAGATTAGAATTTTTTAATTCGATCAAAAATCTAGATCTATCTGATCTGCAAAATATGAAACTATAGCATTTGCTCCAGCTCTTTTAAATGACATAAGTGTTTCATAAATAGATTTTTTATCTATGATTTTTTTACTGATAGCGTTTTTTATTAAACTATATTCCCCTGAAACTTGATAAGCAATTACTGGTATTTTAAATTTATCTTTAACATTTTTTATTACATCTAAATAGGGCATGCCAGGCTTAACCATAACCATGTCTGCTCCTTCTTTAATATCTAATGCGACCTCTCGTAAAGCTTCATCACTATTTTTAAAATCCATTTGGTATGTTTTTTTATCCCCCTTCAAAGCTCCCTTTGAACCTACCGCATCTCTAAAGGGCCCATAGTAACTTGATGCATATTTAACTGCATAAGAAATTATTTGAACGTCTTTAAGGTTATATTTATCTAGCCCACTTCTTATTTTTCCTATTCTTCCATCCATCATATCTGATGGAGCGATTACATCACATCCCATAGATGCTTGCAAAATAGATTGCTGAACTAAAACATCAACGGTTTCATCATTAACTATATTTTTATTTTTTAATAATCCGTCATGTCCATGTGAAGTGTAGGGGTCTAGAGCTACATCACACATTATACCAATTTCATTTTTATATTTTTTTTTTATATATTTTATTGCCCTGCATACTAAATTATTATCATTTAGAGCTTCTGATCCTGTTGAGTCTTTAAGCTTTGAATTTGTTTGAGGAAAAATTGCTATCATTGGTATTTTCTTTTTTAACGATTTATCAACAATATGACCCAGTCTATCAATTGAATATCTATAAACACCTGGCATAGTTTTAATTGAGATTTTTTTATTTGAACCATCTGTTATAAATACTGGAAGAATCAAATCATTATATGAAAGGTTGTTTTCTTGAACTAATCTTCTAGACCAATCTGTTTTTCTCGATCTTCTCATCCTTAAATTTGGATATTTACCAGTGATAATCATTATCAGTATTTATTTATGATGCGACAATAGTTATATGTTATATAGATAATAATAAAGTATTTATTTAGCGCATATGAGCAACGTATCTTACCTTAGCGAAGTTAAAAAAAATAACTTAAATAACGATTTTCATATTCAAGATTTAAAGTTCGATATAGAGAAGCTTCAGAATGCTTGCGATGAGGTTTTGAACATGAAGGGATTTGATACTAGTCTAGGTATACCGCACTTTGCAGCTATTTCTTTAAACCAAATTCCAGGAGACCCAGACTCTATAAAAGGAAATAAAATAAGAGGTGTATACTGGACGAAGCCGGACTCTTCAGGAAAAGAAGTTAGTCGTGACGTAGCCATTGAAGAGGAAAAATATACTGAGTTTGTAAAAGATTTTGAGCATACATATTTCAAAGAAGTTTATGATGAATTGAGCAAAAAATATAAATTAGGTAGAACAAGATTGCTTTTAAAAGAACCTAGATCAACGTTAAGCTGGCACAGGGATCCAGAGCCAAGACTTCACATACCAATTTATACTAATCCTGGTGCGATAATGGTTGTTGACAAAGTTGCACAACATATGCCCGCTGATGGATCTGTTTGGATTACAAATAATACTAAATATCATAATTTTTTTAATGGTGGTGAAGAAAATCGTGTGCATTTAGTAGCGTGCGTATTAGATTATAAATTTAATTAAATTGAAAAAAATATTTATAGCCTCAGATCATGCAGGTTTTATTTTAAAAGGACATATTTTTAATTCACTAAAAAATAAATTTAAAATTATAGATTTAGGAACAAAGAATGATGCAGAGTCTGTAAATTATCCAGATTATGCTCACAAATTATGCAAACAAGTATCAAAAAATAAATCAAATATTGGAATTTTAGTTTGCGGTTCAGGTGTAGGAATGTCTATGGCGGCAAATAGGCACAAAAAAATAAGAGCAGCATTATGTTATTCTGCTAATAATGCAAAATTATCAAGATTGCATAATGATGCAAATGTTATTACATTAGGTGAAAGATTAACCAATAAAAGTCTTGCAATGAAATGTGTTAATATTTTTTTAAAAACTAAATTTGAGGGTGGAAGACACTTAAAGAGAGTAAGAAAAATTTGATATGTCTAGTGAAAGTAAATACTTAAATAATCAGTACCAAGATTTTTTTGAGATGGGTTTAAAACAAAGTGACCCAGAAATTTATAAAGCGATTAATGATGAATTAATAAGACAACAACATCATATTGAACTAATTGCATCAGAAAATATTGTTTCACAAGCTGTGCTTGAGGCTCAAGGTTCAGTTTTAACAAATAAATATGCGGAAGGTTACCCTGGAAAAAGATATTACAATGGTTGTGAACATGTGGATGTTGCTGAAGATTTAGCAATTAATAGGTTGAAAGAACTCTTTAATTGTAAATTTGCAAATGCTCAACCTCATTCTGGTGCACAAGCAAATGGAGCAGTTTTTTTAGCATTGCTAAAGCCAGGTGATACATTTATGGGAATGAGCTTAAATTCAGGAGGTCATATTACCCATGGTTTAAAAATTGCTATGTCAGGAAAATGGTTTAACGCAATAGGTTATGACGTTGATAAAGATTCTGAGTTAATAGATTATGATAATGTCGAAAAATTAGCTTTAGAACATAAACCCAAACTAATTATTGCTGGCGGAAGCGCATACTCAAGAGTAATAGATTTTAAAAGATTTCGAGAAATTGCTGACAAAGTTGGTGCATACTTTATGGTTGATATGGCTCATTTTTCTGGTTTAGTAGCAGGAAAGGGATATCCAAATCCTGTTGACTATGCACACGTTGTAACATCAACCACACATAAAGTATTTAGAAGTGCTAGAGGTGGTATTATTCTTACTAACCACGAAGATTTATCAAAAAAATTTAATTCAGCTGTATTTCCAGGATATCAAGGTGGACCATTAATGCATATTATTGCAGCAAAGGCAGTAGGATTTAAAGAAGCTTTAAAACCAGAATTTCAACAATACATTAAAGAAGTTTTAGCTAACGCAAAAATTTTAGCAGAAACTTTGAAAAACAATGGCTTTAAAATTTACTCTGGTGGCACAGATACACACTTAATGCTAGTAGATTTAAGACCTTTTAATGTTAAGGGAAATCTTGCTGCAGAAAGTCTTTCAAGAGCCAACATTACATGTAACAAAAACGGGATACCTTTTGATACAGAAAGTCCTATGGTTACATCTGGAATTCGTTTAGGTTCACAAGCTGCTACCACAAGAGGATTTGGTTTAAAAGAATTCAAAATTGTTGGTGAATTAATTACAAAAGTTATTAAAGGATTATCTACAAATAAAGAAGACAATAGCAAAATAGAAGAAGAAGTTAGAAAAGAAGTTGTAGATTTATGTTCAAATTTTCCTATATATAAACATTTAGGATAATTAAATCATGATATGCCCGATATGTAAAAAAGGTGAAACTTCCGTTGTGGATTCTAGGCCTACTGAAGATGGAACCACAATTAGACGAAGAAGACTTTGTATTTGTGGACAAAGATTTACGACATTTGAAAGAGTGCAATTTAGAGAATTAACTGTTGTAAAGAAAAATGGTCGAAAATCATCATTCGATAGAGAAAAATTATCTAAATCAATTTATGTAGCATTAAAAAAGAGACCTATTGATACAGAAACTGCTGAAAAATTTATATCAAAAATCTCAAGATCTCTTGAAGAGCTGGGTCAGAGTGAAATTTCCTCAAATACAATAGGGACAATGGTAATGGAAGGATTAAAAGAACTGGATCCTGTTGCCTATGTAAGATTTGCATCTGTTTATAGAAATTTTCGAGAAGAAAAAGACTTTGTTCAATTTGTTGATAAAATTGATGTCTTCAAAAAAAGATAATTTTAAATTATCAAATAGAAAATTGATGAAGCTAGCAATTAGACTGGCATCCAATCAAAAATATCTAACTGGAATTAATCCATCGGTTGGTTGTGTAATTACAAACAATAATAAAATTTTGTCATACGGCGTAACCGGATTTAAAGGTAAACCACACGCAGAAGTTTCTACAATTAAAAAATTAAAAAAATTTAATCTCAAAAATTCTAAAATGCTTGTAACACTTGAGCCATGTACACATTACGGAAAGACACCACCTTGCACAAATAGCATTATTAAATCGAAAATAAAAAATGTAATTTTTTCACATACAGACGAAGATTTAAGAACCAAAAATAAAGCAACAAAAATATTAAATGATAAAAAGATTAATGTGACAAAAAACTTTCTAAATAAAGAAACTTCAAATCTTTATAAGGAATATGATTTTATCAAGAAATATAATAGACCTTACTTGATATCTAAGCTCGCTGTATCCTCTAATCACAAAATTTTAAGCAATAAGACTCCTATTACTAATATATATTCCAGAGAAATAGCTCATATACTTAGATATAGAAATCATGCTTTATTAACATCTTATAAAACCATTAATAATGATAATCCAAAACTTGATTGTAGATTAAATGGATTAGAAAAATACTCTCCTGATATCATTATAGTTGATAAAAATTTGAAAATTCGACCTGAGGTTAAAATTTTAAAAAAAAAATCTTTTAAGAAAATAATTTTTCATAATTGCACTAACAAAAAAAAAATTAAAAGTATTAACACCAATAATGTAAAATTAATAAAAGCTAAAATTCATAATGATAAATTAGATTTGCCTTGGATTTTGAATAAACTTTACCAACTTGGTTATCATAGAGTATTATTAGAAAGTGGACCAACTTTAATTCATAGTTTTTTTAAGAAAAAACTTATAAATGAATTTTGTCTTTTTAAATCTGATAAACCTTTAAATTCTATTAAAAATATAGATGTCAATCACCTTATAAGTAATTTAAATAATTATTTTAAAAACAATAAAATAAAAACATTTATAAGCTCTGATAAATTAATTAATTATTATTAAATTTATGTTTAACGGAATAATATTCAATAAAGGGGAAATACAAAAAATCCAAAAAAGATCAAAAGGTGTAAATATTTTTATATATTCTTCCATCAAAGTATCTAAAAAAGATTTAGGAATTTCCATTTCATGTGATGGTGTGTGTCTAACTTTAATTTCTTATAAAAAAAGAGTACTGGAGTTCTATTTATCAAATGAAACAATAATTAAATCTAAGTTTAAAAATATCAATGTTGGTTCTTTAATTAACTTGGAATTACCACTTAAATATAAACAGAATATTTCAGGTCATATCTGCCAAGGTCATGTCGATACTGTTTCAAGAGTAGTATCAATAAAAAAAGTTGATAAATCTAAAATTTATGAATTTAAAATTCCGAATAAATTCAAAAAATTTCTAGTTGAAAAAGCGTCAATACTTATCAATGGAGTGTCCTTAACTATAGCAAAAATTAAAAAAAATAGTTTTGAAATTTGGATAATACCTCACACATTAAAGTTAACAAATTTAATTGATTTAAAAAAAAATGACCTTGTTAATATAGAGATAGATATATTATCAAAGTACGTTAAAAATTTCTTGAATGAAAAAAAATAGTTACAGTAAAATTGAAAAAATAATATCCATATCTAAAAGAGGTGGTATGTATATTTTAGTTGATGATGAGAACAGGGAAAATGAAGGCGATTTAGTTTTTTCAGCATCTGATGTTAGTTCAAAAAAAATTAATTTTATGGCTAAATATGGTAGAGGACTTATTTGCTTAACATTGAATAATGTTCATGCCAAAAAACTAGGATTAAATTACATGGCTCCTGTAAATCAATCTAGAAATAAAACAGCATTTACCGTCTCAATAGAAGCAAAAAAAGGAATAACGACAGGTATTTCAGCAATGGATAGAGCAAAAACAATTAAAGTCGCCACAAAAAAAAATCCTAATAAAAAAGATATAGTATCACCCGGTCATGTCTTTCCAATCATCGCCCGTGAAGGAGGTGTTTTAGTTCGTGCTGGACATACAGAAGCATCTGTTGATATTGCAAGATTATCCAAAAAACTACCAGCAGCAGTTATATGCGAAATTATGAATGAAGATGGAACAATGGCAAAAGGAGAAAATTTATTTAAGTTTGCACAAAAACATAAACTTCATATTGGTAAAATTGAAGATTTAATTTCTTTTAGACTAAAAAAAGAAAAATTAATTAAATTAAAAAGCACATCCAAAATTATTGTCCAAAAACAAAAATACGTTATAAAAGTATTTGAAAGTATTTTAGATGGTTCAGAACATTTTGCGCTATTAAAAGGCAATATTAATTCTAAAACTACTCCTAGGGTAAGAGTGATATCTTCAAATGTTGTACAAAACTATTTAATTAACCAAAAATTACCAAATTCATTTAATAAAACATTATCATATTTTAAGAAACACAATAATTGTGTTCTGGTATTTATAAGAGATCCTAATCTTAAATCTGTTTCAAATACCCTTAAGCAGTATAAAAGTAAAAATTTTTATAAAAAAGGGCACGATAAACTAATTAAGAATTATGGTATAGGGGCTCAAATAATTAAAAGTTTAAAAATTAGAAATATGATTTTAGTTACAAGATCAACAAAAAAAGTAGTTGGTTTAGAAGGTTATGGTATAAAAATACAAAGACAAGAAATTATATAATGAAAAAAAAAATTCTAATAGTAATCGCAAATTATTATAAAAAAATTTCTAACGATTTATTAAAAAGTGCATTAAAAAATTTAAATAAAAAACAATTTTCTGTACAAATTATAAGTGTACCTGGAGTTTTTGAGATACCTGTCACAATATCAAAGAACATTAAAAAATTTCATGGCTTTGTGGCACTTGGGTGCGTGATAAAAGGAGAAACGCCTCATTTTGACTTTATCTCAAAAGCAACCACTGACGCAATAATGATGCTTTCTGTAAATTCTAAAAAACCTATTGGTAATGGTATAATTACATGTTTAAATCAAAAGCAAGCTAGAGCCAGAGGGAATAAAGGTTTTGAAGCATCAGAAGCTACAAAAGCTGTTTTATCTCAGTAAATGTCCTTAAAATTTAGTCCAAAAAATAATCCACGTGTTATAATTATTCAAAAATTATATGGGCAATTTTTTAATAAAGAGGAAAAGTTAGATTTTCCTAAACATAGATTTAAAAAATTCATAAAAGATGTTGTTTCAGGAACTTTAGAAAGAGATGAAGTTATCAATGAAGAAATTAATACTCATTTAAGTACTGATCTTAAAATGATTAAAATAGATAAAGTTTTTCAAGTTATAATTAAATGTGCAATATTTGAATTTTTGTACAAAACAAAAACATCTACAAAAATTATTATTAAAGAGTACCTAAATGCATCAAACTATTTTATAGATATTTCTCAAACAAAATATCTTAACGCGCTTCTTGATAAAATATCAAAAAAAGTAAGAACTACTAATGGATGATGATAAATTAATAAAAAAATATTTTTATAAATTATCAAAAAATAATCCAAGCTCTTTATATTTAAATGATGATGTTTTCTTTGATAAAAAAAGAGAACTAGTAATATCAACAGATACTTATAATGAAAAAATCCATTATAAAAATTTAAATCATCCTGATTTAATTATTAAAAAAATTATTAGATCATCTATTTCAGATTTAATTTGTAAGGGAGTAAAACCTAAATATATATTTATTTCAGCCTCCATAAATAAATTTTTAGCAAAACATTCTAATTTAATACTAATTATTAATTCTTTAAAAAAAGAGCTTAAGAAATACCAAATTTTATTAAGTGGTGGTGATACAACATTCTCAAAAATTACATCTTTTACCGTAACATCCGTTGGTTTCGCAAAAAAAATAATTCAACGAAACGAAACAAAATTAAACGATATTATATATGTAACTGGTAATTTAGGTGATGCTTTTACCGGTTTAATGCTAATGAATAATAAAATTAAAGCCAATAAATCTGAAACTGATTATTTCAAAAAAAAATATTTTACACCTAATCTTCCATTTGATCTTTATAAATTTATTCCAAAAATTGCCTCATCATCAATGGACGTATCAGATGGTTTAATATTAGATTTAGAAAGAATGATGAATAGACAAAAATTAAATTATAAAATCCACATTGATAAAGTTCCAATTTCAAAAAAATTAAAAAATTTGATTAAACAAAATAAATTTAAAAAGGAAAATTTTATATCAAACGGTGACGATTATCAGATACTTTTTACATCATCTCCAAAAAATTTGAACAAAATAAAAAAACTAGCAAGTAGAATCAAAATTAAAATAACTCCAATAGGCAAAATTACCAAAGAAGCTAATTTAATTCTAAATTCTAATAATGAAAATCTGATAAAATCTATGAAAATCAAAGGTTATTTGCATACTTTCAGATAAGTTAAATATTGCCTTTTGGCTTTATTTTTGTAATGTCCGCCTTTTAAAAATTAACAACAATAGAATTTTAAGGATATTATGAATACTTCAGTTGAAACAATTTTATTATACACAATATTTGCCGGTCTACTGTCTATAGTTTATGGATTTGTAACTGGCTCAAATATTTTAAAATCAAGTGCAGGAAATAGCAAAATGCAAGAAATTGCATCTGCTATTCAAATTGGTGCTAAAGCCTATTTAAATAGACAATATAAAACTATAGCTATAGTTGGAGTAGTTGTTTTGGTTATCATAAGCTTTGCATTTTCAATATTAGTTGGAATAGGATATTTAATTGGTGCTGCGCTTTCTGGTATTGCTGGATATGTTGGAATGCTTGTTTCGGTTCAAGCAAACGTTAGAACAGCTGAAGCCTCAAGAAAAGGTCTTGCACAAGGTTTGTCTGTTGCATTTAAATCAGGTGCTATCACAGGAATGTTAGTTGCAGGGTTAGCTTTATTGTCTATTGCTGTATATTATTATTTTTTATTAAAGACTGGTGTAGATGAAAGAGAAATAGTAAATGCTCTTGTTGCATTAGGTTTTGGTGCATCATTAATATCTATTTTTGCAAGATTGGGTGGTGGAATATTTACAAAAGGCGCTGATGTTGGTGCAGATTTAGTTGGAAAAGTTGAGGCAGGAATTCCTGAGGACGATCCAAGAAATCCTGCTGTTATTGCAGACAACGTAGGGGATAATGTAGGAGACTGTGCTGGTATGGCAGCTGATTTATTTGAAACATATGCAGTCACGATTGTAGCTACTATGGTTTTGTCATCAATATTCTTTCAATCTGACATTAATATGATGATTTATCCACTTACTATTGGAGGAGCTTGTATAATCACGTCAATTATAGGTACTTTTTTTGTAAGATTAGGAGACTCAAAAAATGTGATGAATGCATTGTATAAGGGTTTTGTTGCAACAGCGATTTTATCATTAATAGTTTTATATCCAGTCACTGATTACGTTATAGGTTTGGATGCAACTTATAGCTTTAGCGACACTTCTTTCACTGGTATGAGCTTATATTATTGTGGTGTAATTGGATTAATTATAACCGGTCTTCTTATATGGATAACTGAATATTATACTGGTACTGATTATAGACCAGTTAAGACTGTTGCTGCATCATCAACAACTGGTCATGGAACAAATGTTATTCAAGGTTTAGCAATATCTATGGAAGCTACAGCAATACCTGCACTAATAATAGTTGCGGGAATTTTAATAACAAATGCGATTGCAGGTTTGTTTGGAATAGCTATTGCAGTTACAACAATGCTTGCTTTGGCTGGAATGGTTGTTGCGCTTGATGCTTATGGTCCTGTTACAGACAACGCAGGTGGAATTGCTGAAATGTCTAATCTTCCAAAAAATGTTAGAAAAACTACAGATGCTCTAGATGCAGTTGGAAATACAACAAAAGCTGTTACAAAAGGTTATGCAATAGGTTCTGCAGGATTAGGTGCATTAGTTTTATTTGCGGCTTACACTGAGGATATCAAATATTATGCAACTGAAGCTGGTTCAAAATTGGAAGGTATAGTTGTTTCATTCGACCTATCAAACCCATTTGTTGTTGTTGGTTTATTAATTGGGGGTATGTTACCTTATTTATTTGGATCAATGGGAATGCAAGCTGTTGGTAGAGCAGGTGGAGCTGTTGTTGTAGAAGTTAGAAGACAGTTTAAAAAAATACCTGGAATAATGAAGCGTAAAGCAAAACCAGATTATGGTAAATTAGTAGATTTATTAACAAAAGCTGCAATAAAAGAAATGGTAATACCTTCTTTATTACCTGTGCTCTCACCAATTGTGCTTTATTTAATTATTTTACCTATCGGTGGACAAGTTGCTGCCCTATCTTCTGTTGGGGCAATGTTACTTGGTGTTATCATAACAGGATTGTTCGTTGCAGTATCTATGACTGCAGGGGGTGGTGCTTGGGATAATGCAAAAAAATATATCGAAGATGGTAAATTTGGTGGAAAAGGTTCTGAAGCTCACAAGGCCGCTGTAACAGGTGACACAGTTGGAGATCCATATAAAGATACAGCTGGACCTGCAGTTAACCCTATGATTAAGATAACAAATATTGTTGCTTTATTATTACTTGCTGTAATAGCAGGACACTAATTAGATTTATTTCTATTTCTTGCGGGAGCATTAATTTTCTCTCGCAAGCTAGAAAATATATTGTAGATTGTATTATCTTGATCAAACTCTTTTTGAGTTATTTTTTTTACATATTTAACATCATTCATATTGTTTAGATCAATTATTTTTTTATTTTCAACTAGGCCTTTATTATTAAAATCCACAATTAAGATATTGTTTTTATTTATTTTTTTAATACCAAGTTTAAATAACGACTGATTAGTTTTTTTTCTTTCAATATAAAACCATTTGTTTTCATCAAACTCACTTATAGATGATGGATGACCAATAGTTTTTATCAGATCATTTTTGTTGGTTTTATTTATTTGTATTTTTTCAAATTTGGTTTCTAAAGATATAAAACCATGGTTTTTTGATACTTTATTTGCTTTACAGCCAGAAGCTATTATAAAAAGTATTATTAAAAATATACGCATATGAATTTAGAATTCTTAAATATTTATAATAATATAGTTAAATTAACTAGAAATAAAAAACTATATTTAAATTTGGGTAGAAGTGATGAATTTTCAGATCGATTGATTTTTTTATTCTTACATTTTGCCTTATTTTTAAAACATTATAAATCTCAAATGACAAAAGATAGATCTCAGAAATTGTTTGATTTTTTTATTAGACAAATAGAACTGTCTATAAGGGAAATAGGGCATGGCGATGTGACAGTTAATAAAAAAATGAAAGAATATGTTAATTTTTTTTATTCAATTTTGGATCAATTAGAGACTCGTAACTTTGAAAAAAAAGAAAATTTGATCAGTTTTTTTCAAAATTTATTAAATAATGATAAAAATAATGAATTTTATGCTGATTATTATGTGAAATTTGAAAAATTTTTAACAAAAAGTACTTTAAATCACTTCTCAAAAGATATAATAAACCCTAATTTTTAATTATGGCTGTACCAAAACGAAAGACAACAAAATCTAGAGCAGGTATGAGAAGATCTCATATCAAAGTCTCTTCTAAAAATATCATCGAAGATAAAAAATCCGGTGAATATAGATTGTCTCATCACCTTGACTTAAAGACAGGATTTTACAAAGGTAGACAAGTTTTAGATCCAAAAGAGTAATTTTTTTATGAATAAACCTATTACCATTGCAGTAGATGCAATGGGAGGTGAAAACTCACCTAATAAAACTATCGAAGGTATTTCATTACATTCTAAATCATCTTCAGAAATATTTTATAACATTTATGGAAACAAAAATATTATTGATCCCTTAATATCAAAATTTAAAATTCCCTCTGACAGATTTAAAATTTTCCACACTGAAAATAAGATAGAAGACACCGATACAGCTTTGGGTGCAGCAAAAAAAGGTAAAGATACCAGTTTATGGTTAGCTATTGAAAGTTTAAAAGAAAACCAATCGGATTGTGTAGTATCTGCGGGTAATACTGGTGCTTTATTTGTAATAGCAAAATTAAACTTACAAATGATACCCAACATAGATAAACCAGCTCTTTCAGCTCTATGGCCAAATAAAACAGGAATGAATATTGTTTTAGATTTAGGTGCAAATGTTGAGTGTAATGAAAAAAATTTGATTGATTTTAGCATTATGGGCGCTGCATTACATAAATCTTTGTTTGAAGATGAAACTTCTAAAGTAGCATTATTAAATATTGCTTCTGAGGAATTGAAAGGCAATACAGTAATTAAAAATACATACCAAAAACTTAATGAAAATAAAAATAATCTTTTTGAATTCTGTGGATATATAGAAGGAAATCATATCATGGATGGAAATGTAAATGTAATTGTAACAGATGGTTTTACTGGAAATATTGCATTAAAAACTGCTGAAGGAACTGCTAATTTTATTACATCAGAATTAAAAAGAGCAATGACCTCTAATATATTAGGTAAATTTTCTTCATTATTAAATCTTAAAAATTTGAAAAATTTTAAGAATAAATTAGATCCAAGACTTTATAATGGGGCTATCTTACTTGGTTTAAGTAAACCCGTAATTAAAAGTCATGGCTCAACAGATGCAATAGGCTTTGCAAACTCTCTTAAAGTAAGTGAAAAAGTTATAAAAGGAAGATTGATAGATAAAATTAAAGAAAATATAAATTGATTAATGAGAATCAATTTAACAAAAAAAGAAATTGTTAATTCAATTTATATGCAAATAGGATTTTCAAAAAAAATTTCAGAAAATCTGTTAGAAGATGTATTTCAAATTATACTAAACAATCTGATTTCAAGTAATAAAGTAAAAATTTCTAAATTTGGAACTTTTATTTTACGTAAAAAGAAAGAGAGAATTGGAAGAAATCCTAAAACAAAAGAGTCTAAAATAATATCTGAAAGAAATGTTATTTTATTCAAACCCTCTAAAGAGCTCAAAAATTTTATAAATACAAATGATTAAGAAAGATAATGAAGCTTATAAAACTATTGGTGAGGTTGCCGAAATTGTAAATTTAATTAATCCTAAAAATGGTTCACTCTCAACACATACTCTTAGATTTTGGGAGAAAGAATTTAAACAAATTAAACCAAAAATATTAGCTGGTAATAGAAGATATTATGACAATGATACCATTGAAATAATCAAAAAAGTTAAATTTTTATTAAAAGAAAAAGGTATGACAATTCAAGGAGTTAAAAAGTATCTAGCTGAAGGACAATCAGAACTTGACGAAAACAGTAAATTAACTATAAACACAACAAAAAATCTTTTGAAATCTAAGCTAAACAAGATTTCAAAAATTGTTAAAGAATTAAAAAAATAAATGGCAAAAAAAACACACGTTAAAGTCAGACTAGTTCCTGAGGCAAAACCTGATAGTCCATTTTTCTATTATGTTAAAAAACCTGCTGGAGGAGAGAAAGCTAAAGTTAAATTAAAGGCTAAAAAATATAATCCTGCAACAAGAAAACACGAAGTTTTTGTTGAAAAAAAACTTCCACCTCACAGTAAATAATTATTTTTTTTTAAAGTTTCTTCTTTCGAAATCTATGTAAGCATAGATCATATTAAACCATATTTTTTTTGTTATTTTTGGATCTATTTTATTTCTAATTGATTTTTTTTTAATATTTTCAAGAATTTTATTTATTCTTTGCTTATCAACTATTTCACTTTTCTTTTCTTTTAACTTCAAAACTTCTTTAACAAGATTAGTTCTTTTCTTGATAATTTTAATTAAACTATCATCTAATTTATCTAATTTTTTTCTTATTATTTCTAATTTTTTTTTTTTTAAAGGCGACATTAAGATATTTGGATAATTATATAATTATTATATTTATTTTAATATGTACAGTCAGAATAAATTTATTCAAATTTGGTTAATTTCTATAATTTTTTTGTTAACATTTATGATTATTGTAGGAGGATTAACAAGATTAACAGACTCGGGTTTGTCAATTACTGAGTGGGAGTTATTTAAAGGTTTTTTACCACCTTTATCTCAAAATGATTGGCTAAATTATTTTGAACTTTATAAAAATATTCCGGAATATACTGAGCAGAATTACAACATGTCACTAAGTGAATTCAAAATAATTTTTTGGTGGGAATGGGCACATAGATTTCTTGGAAGACTTATAGGGATTGTTTTCCTAATTCCTTTAATCTATTTATTTTTTAAACATGATTTTAATTTTGTTAAAAAATATGTATTAATTTTTCTTCTGATTTGCTTTCAAGGTTTCTTGGGTTGGTATATGGTTTCAAGTGGCCTTGTTGATAGAGTGGATGTTAGCCATTATAGACTTTCAATACATCTATTTGTTGCATTTGTAATTTTGTCTTTAGTGATTTGGGAATTTCTCTTAAATATAAATCTAAAAAAAATAAAAATTAATTTTAAAACTTACTTACCAGAAATATTTTTATTCCTTCTTTTTATTCAATTAATACTAGGTGCTTTTGTATCAGGTATGGATGCTGGTAAAATTTATAATAATTGGCCTTTAATGGGCCAAAACTATTATCCTGATGACAGCTATTTCTCTGATTTATTCAAATTAAATGCCTTTGATAATCCCTCCATTGTTCAATTTATTCATAGAAATATGGCTTATGTAATTTTAATTTTTTATTTATTTATGGTTTTTAAATTTTCTAAAATAAAGGTTAAGTATATAAATAATATTATTTATATTATTGGGATAATTTTATTTTTACAGATTTTCTTGGGAATATTAACGCTTCTATCTGGTGCAAATATTTTTTATTCATCTTTGCACCAGATTAATACAATTTTTTTATTTAGTTCATCAATTTATTTTATATTTAGAACTAAACAAAATTAGTTAAGATTATCTATGAGTTTCCATTTTAATTTCTTATATTTTTAACTAACAGCTTTTAAGCTTGGTTTCCCTGATGCATCTAAAGCTTGATCCAGATCTGCAATAATATCATCAATATGCTCTATACCTATTGATAATCTTACATAACCAGGTGTGACACCGGAATCTTTAAGCTCTTGTTCATTTAACTGACTATGCGTAGTTGTAGCTGGATGAATTGCTAAACTTCTTGCATCGCCGATGTTTGCAACATGATAAAACATTTTTAAAGACTCGATAAACTTTTTACCTGCTTCAATACCACCTTTTAATTCAATGCCTATTAGTGCACCATTACCACCTTTTAAATATTTTTTTGCTCTTTCAGATATTTTTTTATCATGAAGAGTAGGGTAGATTACATTTTCAACATTTGAATTTTTTTGCAAATATTCAACAACCTTTTGTGCATTTTGACAGTGCTGTTTCATTCTTAATGATACTGTTTCTAAACCTTGTATTATGCCAAAAGCGTTATCAGGTGGTAATGCAGAGCCTAAATCTCTTAATAAAGTAACTCTTGCTCTTACAGCGAATGAAACATTTGCACCTGTTAAATCAGGGACAGCTTTACCCCATATAACTCCACCGTAACTATTATCTGGTTCATTAAATTGAGGTTGTCTTTCTGGTTTTGCTGTCCAATCAAAATTACCTCCATCAATTAAAGCACCACCAATTACAGTTCCATGGCCACCAATAAATTTAGTCAATGAATAAATAACTACAGAGGCTCCATGTTCAATTGGCTTACATAGTAATGGTGCTGCAGTATTATCCATGATTAATGGAATTGAGTATTTTTTTCCTATATCAGCAACTTCTTTGATTGGAAAAACTCTCAAATATGGATTTGGTAAAGTTTCTGCATAAAAAGCTCTTGTTTTATCATCAACAAGTTTTTCAAAATTTGAAGGATCTGTTGGATCTGCATATCTAACTTCAATTCCAAGTTTACTTAAAGTATGTGTAAACAAAGAAACTGTTCCGCCATACAAATCTGTTGAACTGACAATGTTATCACCAGCTCTAGCAACATTAAGTATAGCAAAAGTTGAAGCTGTTTGTCCTGAACTAACAGTTAAAGCGGCTAATCCTCCTTCTAATGCAGCCAGTCTTTTTTCCAAAACATCATTAGTAGGATTCATTATACGTGTGTAGATGTTTCCAAACTCTTTTAATCCAAATAAATTTGCAGCATGTTCTGTGCTATCAAATTGATAAGATGTAGTTCTGTATATTGGTACTGCTACAGAATTAGTTGATTGATCTTTTCTAAATTCCCCTCCATGTAAAGCAATGGTTTCAGGGTTTTTTGATGTACTCATTCTTACTCCTTTTTTAGTACTTTAGCTTTATGCAAGGTGTACAATACAGTTCAAATACCTACCGATAATGTTGGAAAAACCTTTTTAGCATTTAAAGCCAGCAATAAGGTACAAATCGGCAAAGACTTTTTAGCATTTTATAACTTAGAATCAACTTAAATATAATAAATTGACAATACACACATATATAGTATTAATCCCGCAAATCATGACAAAATTTGTTAAAAAAGACGAGATAAACTCAAGATGGTTTGAAATTGATGCATCAGGTGCTGTTGTAGGAAGATTAGCAACAATCGTATCAAAAATCATAAGAGGGAAAAATAAAACTACTTTTACTCCACATATGGATCATGGAGATTTTGTGGTTGTTAAGAATGTAGATCAAATTAAATTTACAGGAAACAAATTTCAAAACAAAAAATATTTTAGACATACTGGTCATCCTGGCGGTATTAAAGAAACAACACCAGAAAAAATGCATTCGTCAAAGCCAGAAGAAGTTTTAAAATTAGCTGTAAAAAGAATGTTACCTGGTGGAGCTTTAGCAAAAAAACAGTTAAGCAAATTAAAAATTTATCCTGGCGCAAGTCATCCTCATGAAGCACAGAACCCAGAAATTATTGAAGTATCAAAATTAAATAATAAAAATATAGTCAGAAACTAATATGGAAAATTCAAATCAATCATCTAGTAAAATTAAATTAGACTTCAAGGATAGTAAATACGCAACAGGTAGAAGAAAGACATCAATTGCAAAAGTTTGGTTAAAAAAAGGATCTGGTAAGTTTTATGTAAATGGAAAAACGTTAGATGACTATTTCACTAGCTCTTCACATAAAATGCAAATTTTAAGACCTTTCGAAATTATAAATCAATCAACTGATTATGATGTTAAATCAAAAGTAGTTGGTGGTGGACATACTGGACAAGCAGGGGCATTAGTCCATGGTATTTCAAGAGCATTATTGCAATTTGATGAAAATTTTAAACCTACATTAAGAAAAGAAAAACTTACAACTAGAGACTCTAGATCTGTTGAAAGAAAAAAACCTGGAAGAGCAAAAGCTAGAAGAAGCTTCCAATTTTCTAAAAGATAATATCTTTTTAATTCATAATTGTTATATTTGTCTATGTCGAAACTAAATGTTTTAGTATGTGGTTCAACTGGTTATATTGGATTACAGTTAATTAAAATTTTGAAAAACCATAAAAAAATATTTATTAAATATTTATGTGGAAACTCGTCAGTTGGAAAAAAAATTTCACATTTTGATAAATCTATTAAAGATAATAATTTACCGAAGATAACTAAATTTAATATAAAATATTTAAAAGATGTTGATATTGTTTTTACAGCTTTACCTAACGGTGAAAGTCAAAAAATTGCGAATTATTTATTAAAAAACAATTTGTTGATAGATCTGTCAGCAGATTTTAGATTAAAAAATCCAAATGATTATTATAAATGGTACAAACTAAAACATCAGGCAAAACATCTTATTAAAAAATCAATTTATTCTTTACCGGAACTTAAAAAAGATAAAATAATTCAACATAAAATCATTTCATCTCCTGGCTGCTATCCAACATCTATATTAATTCCTTTAGCTCCATTAATTAAAAATAATCTAATTTTAAATTCAAATATCATTATCGATTCAAAATCAGGATATTCTGGCGCTGGTAGAGGTGTGCATAAAAAGTATAAAAATAAGAACTTATATGAGTCTCTAAGTGCTTATGGTGTGGGTATACATAGACATAATTCTGAAATCCAACAAGAACTAGATTTTTATACAAAAAAGAAAAACAAATTTGATTTTACCCCACATTTATCACCAATGTTTAGAGGTATTTTAACAACCATTTACGTTGATTTAAAAAAAGGAATAAATATTTCAAAGGTTCATAAATATTTAACTAATTTTTACAATAATAGTAATTTTATTAAGATTAAAAAACCAAATACTTTTCTAAGCACTAATGATGTGATTAATACAAATAATTGTCATATATCTGTTTGCAATAGTAAAAATAAACATAAACTAATTATATTATCTGTTATAGATAACTTGATAAAAGGAGGCGGAGGTCAAGCCGTACAAAGTATGAATATTCACTACGGGTTTAGGGAAAATGAAGGCTTTATTAACTAATATTTTCAATTTATTTATATTAATTCTTTTTTTAAGTGGTTGTTCTATAGATAATAAAACAGGTTTTTGGGAAGATAAAAATGATTTTTCATCAAAAAAAGAATTATCATCGCTGTCATTTAATGAAAATTTATCTTTTGAAGAGTATAAAAAAAATATAATTACTTACGGTAAAAAAAGTAATTATCCAAAACTAATGGATTGATATGAAAAATAAAATTAATGTTGCTATAATTGGTTTGGGGCAGATTGGTAATTTTTTATACAATGAAATTTCTCTCAAAAAAAAAGATATTGAGCTAAAAACTGGAAAAATAATAGACATTATTGCGGTCTCAGCAAAAAATAAAAACAAAAAAAGAAAATATAAAATTGATAAAAAAATATTTTATTCAAATCCACTCAAGATAATAAAAGAAAAAAAAATTGATATTTTATTTGAAGTTATAGGTCAATCAGATGGAATTTCTAAAAAAATTGTAGAACAGTCGTTAAAGAATAAAATTCATGTTATAACACCAAATAAGGCCTTGATTTCAAAACATGGAGATTATCTATCTAATTTAGCAGAAAAAAATAAAGTAAACTTAGAATTTGAAGCAGCTGTAGCTGGAGGAATTCCTATTATTAGAACTATTAAAGAAGGTTTAGCCACAAATAAAATTAGCAAAGTTTACGGAATATTAAATGGAACATGCAATTATATTCTTACTCAAATGGAAAAAACAAAAGACTCTTTTTCAAATGTTTTAAAAGAAGCTCAAAGACTTGGGTATGCAGAACCTATAAATCCAAAATTAGATTTAAATGGATATGATGCGCTAGCAAAAGTTAAAATATTATCTGCACTAGCATTTAATAGAAAAATTTCAAAATTTAATACTTTAATGGAAGGTATTGAAAAAATAGAAGCAAAAGATTTTGAAATAGTCGATAAATTAAAACTTAGAATTAAGTTATTAGGCATTACAGAGATTATTAATAATCAGTTATTTGAACGTGTGCATCCCTGTTTAGTAGATAAAAATTCTTATATTGGAAATGTAAATGATGTAATGAATGCTGTAATATTAGATGGTTACCCTGTTGGAGAAAGTATATTACAAGGTGAAGGCGCAGGTCCAGGACCAACTTCTTCTGCATTGATGTCAGATTTATTATCAATATTAAGAGGAAATATTAAATATCCTTTTGGCATACCTTTTAAGAATAGAAGAAAAATAATCAATTATAACAAAGATTTTTATGAAAACTCATTATATCTAAGATTGGAAGTAAAAGATAAGCCTGGAGTTTTATCTTCTATTACTAAAATTCTAGCAAAAAATAAAATTTCTGTACGAAGATTAATTCAAATACCTGATAATAAGAAAAAAACAGCTTCAATTGTTATTATTACTCATAAATGTAAAGAGCTAAACTCTAGAAGATGTATTAAATTATTTAAAAGTAATAAAAATATAAATAAAGAACCTGTATTAATAAGACTTTTTAATTAAGTATTTTTTCTATCTTATTGATTATTTTTTTTGAGGTTGGCTTAGTAAAAGACATATATGTTTCCTCAACTTTTCCTTCTTGATTAATTAAAATCTTGTGGAAATTCCATTTTGGAATAGCTGATTTTCCATAATTTTTAAATGCCCATTTATATATTTCATGTGCATTTTCACCCTTAACATCTGTTTTAGAGGTCATAGGGAAATTGATATTGAAGTTAACTTCACAAAATTCTTTAATTTCTTTTTCAGTACCAGGTTCTTGGTTGCCAAATTGATTAGATGGTATACCCAGTACTACCAAACCTCTATCTTTATATTTTGTCCATAAATTTTGAAGATCGTCATATTGCTTTGTAAAACCACATTTGCTAGCTACATTTACCATTAATATAACTTTGCCTTTAAATTCAGCTAAATCAATCTCATTTCCATTGATACTTTTAATTTTAAAATCATAAAATTTTTTTTCATAACTTGCAGATGAATTTTGGAAATTAAAAAAAGACATAATAAAAATTATTAAAAAAAATATTTTTTTATTAATCATTTATTTTTTGAAAATAAAAGTAATAATAAATAGCCAAATAAAGTAGATAATAAAGATCCACTTAATACTCCAATTTTAACGCCATCCATATATTGCATATTTTCAGCAAAAGCTAAATTTCCAACAAATAAACTCATTGTAAAACCAATACCCGTTAATACACCAACCGCATAAAAACTTATCCAATTAGAATTATTAGGCATTTGTGCGAGCTTTAATTTAATTGATATGTAAGAAAAAACAAAAACACCGAGTTGTTTACCAACAAATAAACCTAACAATATACCTAGTGGTACTTTATTTAGTAGTGAAGCAAATGTAAGTCCTTCCAAAGACACTCCTGCATTTGCAAATGCAAAAATTGGCATAATTCCAAAAGCCACATAAGGACTTATTCCATGTTCCAATTTTATCAATAATGAAAAGTCTTTATCTTTTTTTCTATGAGGTATTGTGCAAGCTAGCAATACCCCAGCTATAGTAGCGTGAATACCTGATTGATGTGTAAACTCCCATAAAAATAAACCAACAATTAGATAAGGTAAAAATTTCTTAACATTAAATTTATTTAAAATTAGTAATAAAATAAAAGCTAGAAGCATTAAAGATAAGTATTTGACACTTAAATCGCCTGAGTAGAATAAAGCTATAATAACAATTGCACCTAGATCATCAATTATTGCTAACGCAGTTAAAAAAACTTTTAATGAGATAGGAACTCTAGATCCAAGCAAAGATAATACACCGAGTGAAAAAGCTATATCTGTTGCTGAAGGTATTGCCCATCCTCTTATAGTTTCACTATCTCCATAATTTATAAATACATAAAAAAGAGCAGGGACCAACATGCCTCCAACTGCACCGATGATTGGTAAAAGAGCTTGTTTAATATTTGATAATTCACCTTGTAAAAATTCTCTTTTTATTTCTAAAGTTACAAAAAAGAAGAAAATTGCCATTAGGGCATCATTGATCCAATGTAGAACTGAAAGCTTAATACCAAAACTATTTACACCAATAAAAATATATTTTTCTAAAGTGCCAAAATATAAACTTGATAAATCAGAGTTGCTTATTATCAATGCAATTACAGCACTAAACAAAAGAACCAAACCACTTGCTGCTTCTAATTTGAAGAACCATCTAAAAGGTTTTGTAATATTTTGTATCATATTATTTTATTAAATCTTTTATGAATGAACTTATATCAAACATAATCTCATAAAAGTTATTAAGCGCTGGAATTAGAAATGGAAAATAATCGGATAAATTATTTTTAAAAGTATCTAGTACTAATATCAAAGCAATAAAAGTTATAATTATAATCAGCAGGATATTAAAAAAGCTTCTAGAGGTATTTTTTGGTTCAACTATATTAGCACTGAATTCATCTTCATTTTCTTTTGTCTTTTTTTTTCTAGTTTTTTTAACTTTTTGTTTTTTTTTAATTTTTGACTTTATTTCATCATTAGATTTTGCAGGATTTATTTTTATTAAATCCACTTTAGTAGTGTCTTCAGTAATTTCTTCTTTTGAAAGTTCTGATACTATATTTTGGTCTTTCGGTAGATCGTAATGCCACCTATGTTTGCAGCTGCTGCATTGCAAAAGTCTACCATTTATAGGTATAAGTTTTTCATCAATGTTAAATTTTTTGATGCAATTTGGACAGCTAATGATCATTAGGTTAGTTTATATATTAAATTATTTATTTTTTCTTGATTTTCGACATTAATATACTTTGAAATTTAATTTTTCTACTGTATTAGTACTGCATTCGGAGTGTAGCGCAGCCTGGTAGCGCATCTGGTTTGGGACCAGAGGGTCGCAGGTTCAAATCCTGCCACTCCGACCATCGATATGAAAAAAGCTAAAATATATAAACCTACAAAAACTGCCATGCAATCTGGTACCAAAAAGTTTGATAAATGGGTCATTGAATTTATAACAGATCAACCTGGTATTAATCCTTTAATGGGGTGGGAAAGTTCAACCGACACTAGTTCTGAATTAAAATTAGAATTCTCTTCAAAAGAACTTGCGGTTGATTATGCAAAGAAAAATAAAATAAATTTTGAAATTATAGAACCAAAATTAAGAAAAGTTATAAAAAAATCTTACGCTGATAACTTTACAAAATAACAAATGTTTAAATTTTTTACTGAAAAGAAGTGGTACGGGTGGAGTATTGTAGGTTCCATTTTTATACTTGTTTCAACCTGGTACCAAGTTCAATTAGATGTAAAAATTAATGAATGGTTTGGTGAATTTTACGATACTTTACAAAAAGCTTTAACTGAACAAGGATCTGTAACAGAACAAGAGTTTATAGGATATTTATTTACTTTTGCTAAAGTTGCTGGTCTATGGATAATTATTGCAATTGTAACAGGTTTTTTTGTTTCTCATTGGGTATTTAGATGGCGTACATCTATGGCTGAATATTATCATGATCAGTGGCTTAAAGCTCGTTTAACTGAAGGTGCATCACAAAGAGTCCAAGAAGATACACTGAAGTTTGCAAGAATTATGGAAGGTCTTGGCGTTGGTTTGCTAGATAGCATTATGACATTGGTTGCTTTTTTACCAATTCTTTGGGGTCTATCAAAACAAGTTAGTGTATTGCCATGGATAGGTGAAGTTAACCATGCACTTGTTTGGGTAGCAATTATTTCTGCATTAGGTGGAACAGTATTACTAGCAGCGGTAGGAATAAAACTTCCAGGCATTGAATATGATATTCAAAAGGAAGAAGCAGGTTATAGAAAAGAACTCGTACATGGAGAAGATGATCCTATAAGAGCAGCACCACCAACAATTGGACAGTTATATGACAGAGTAAGAGGAATTCATTATAAATCATATTTTCATTATTTATATTTTAACGCCGTTAAATGGAGTTACTTTCAAGGAATGGTAATAGTTCCATATTTAGCATTAGCTCCTACTATTGTTAAAGGTGCAATTACATTAGGTTTTGTTCAGCAAATAACAAGAGCATTTGGTAGAGTAGAAGGATCACTCCAGTATCTTGTAAAAAGTTGGTCAACAATTGTTGAACTAATATCGGTTTGGAAGAGATTGAGTGAGTTTGAAAGAAAACTAAAATCTACAGATGAGAAATTTGTAAGATCTTAAAATGTCTTTAGATAAATCTTTAATTGAAAAGTTTAGATCTGTGACTGTTAAATCAGCTTATGCAGCATCCAAGTTTAAAGGATTAAATGATAAAATAGGAGCTGATAAGGCCGCTGTAGACGTTATGAGAGCTGAGCTAAATAAAATTGATATGAAGGGTAGGGTTGTCATAGGAGAAGGTGAGTTAGATGAGGCGCCAATGTTATACATAGGCGAAGAATTAGGTACAAGAAAAGGTATAGAAATAGATATTGCAGTTGATCCAGTTGAAGGAACTAATTTTGTAGCTAAAAATTTGCCTGGGGGTATTGCTGTACTAGCAGTATCAGAAAAAAATAATTTATTTAATGCACCTGAAACGTACATGCATAAATTAGCAGTGGGTAAAAATATTGAAAAAGGTGTAGTTGATTTAGACTATAGTCTAGAGAAAAATCTAAAAAATTTAGCGGATGCTAAAAATAAAGAATTATCTGATCTTACAGTCTGCTTTTTAGATAGAAGTAGACATAAAGATATCAACGAGACATTGGATAAATTT
>WTIW01000001.1 GCA_011526385.1 Pelagibacteraceae bacterium
ATTGGTTGTGAAGTGGTTGAGCTTGATTGCGAACTAGATTGGACTTTTCCTAAATACAATCCTAATCCAGAAGACTTGGAAATGTTACATGCAATTGCAAAAGCTGTAAAAGAAAATAATGCTGATATTGGTTTTGGTTTTGACGGTGATGGAGATAGAGTTGGAGTTATAGATGATAAAGGAAATGAAATTTTTTCTGATAAAATAGGTTTATTAATTGCAAGAAATTTATCAGAAAAGCATAATGGATCTAAATTTATTGTTGATGTTAAATCAACTGGGCTTTACTCAACAGATGAGGTTTTAATTAAAAATAATTGTAAAACTGTTTATTGGAAAACTGGACACTCTCATATTAAAAGAAAAGTAAATACTGAAAAAGCACTAGCTGGCTTTGAAAAAAGTGGTCATTTCTTTTTTAATCAACCTCTTGGTTTTGGCTATGATGATGGAATTAACTCTGCAATTCAAGTTTGTCATTTATTAAATAATCAAAATAAAAAAATGAGTGAAATAATATCTGAATTACCTAATACTTTTCAAACTCCAACTATGGCTCCTTTTTGCAAGGATGATGAAAAATATAATGTCGTAGAGAATCTAGTAAAAGAAATAGAAAAAATTAAAAACGATAAAACTAAAATAGATAATCAAGAAATTACAGAAATTCTTACTGTAAATGGTGTAAGATTTTCATTCATGGATGGCTCTTGGGGTCTTATAAGAGCATCGTCAAATAAACCTTCATTAGTAATTGTTACTGAGAGCCCTACTTCAGATGATCGTAAAAAGAAGATTTTTGAATTTATTGATAACCTTCTCCAAAAAACAGGAAAAGTTGGAGAGTATGATCAAAAAATTTAATTAATAATTCAACTAATACGAGTTTAAGTAAATTTAGAGAATCGGATATATTAGTCTATGAGGTGGTAGAGGGAGACTGAAGCCACCTCGTTTCTCCCTACAAATTCATATAATCAAACAACAATTTCGTAGCAACAATTAGTAAAAATATTCCAAATAATTTGCTTATTAATTTTCTATCTACTTTGTGCAGTAAGCTAGCTCCAATACGAGCCATAAAAGTTGTAATTGGAATAAATATTAAAAAAGCAGGTATATTTACAAACCCAATACTTAATGGAAGATCAACGTCTAGATAAGATCCTGATGTTAAAAAACCTAATGCGCCAAATAAAGCTATAAAAAAACCAATGGCTGCAGCACTACCAATAGCTCTTTTTATGGGATAACCACATAATTTAAGTATAGGCACATTCATGATGGCTCCGCCAATTCCAGTTAATGAAGAAATAAAACCTACTATCATGCCTAAAACTGTTTTTAAAAATAAGTTTAATTTAAGCTTTATTTTTGCATCTTCCTTCTGAAAGAAAAAATTTACTGACAATGTGTATAAAACTAAAGCAAAAACTAAGACTAAAGACTTAGTTTGAAGTGAAGCGGCAATATAGGATCCTATAATCACTCCTAAAACAACAAAACCTCCATAACTTTTGACAATATTTACATCAACAGCATCATTCTTTTTATGAGTTAAAACTGAAACAATAGCAGTTGGAATAATTATAGAAAAAGATGTTCCAACAGCAAGATGCATTACATAATTTTGATCAACTCCAAAATTATTAAATATATAAAATAGTACAGGAACTGTGATTATACCCCCACCTATTCCAAAAAATCCAGCAAAGAAACCAGCAACAACTGCTGTTGGTATCATTAATAATATAAAATAAAAATATTGATTGGAAATTAACTCGTTAATCAATTTAACCTACGGGTTGGGTAACATGATTTAACTTCACCTTATCCATAATGTGGTCTACCTTTTTAACATCCGCATCTCTTACGCACATGTTCTCACTTAAATATCTTTTCCAGAAGTTAGATCCAGTTTGACCATGGAATAATCCAAGAGTATGTCGCATAATTTGATTTACTCTTGTCCCCTTTTTAACTTCTTCTTTTAAATATTTTACCAAAAGCTCAACAACCTCCTGCCTTGATGGAATATTTTCATTGTTAAATATTTCTTTTTCAATATCAGCTAACATATATGGAGAGTGATAAACTGATCTTCCTATCATTACACCGTCTACTTTAGTTAAATGATCTTTTGCTTGGATAGGTGATGTAATTCCTCCATTTATAATAATTTCAAGATCTTTGAAATCCTCTTTTAATTTATAAACCATCTCGTATTTTAAAGGTGGAATATTTAAATTTTGTTTTGG
>WTIW01000081.1 GCA_011526385.1 Pelagibacteraceae bacterium
CTAGCGGTTGGTTTAGGGGTTGGTTTAATGATTTTTTTAGATGTCACTCATCCACCTGCAGGAGGAAACCCAATTATAGTTATTATTGGAAGTGTCTCATATGATTATTTATTAAGTCCAATTATACTTGGATCAATTATTGTTTTAGTATTTGGTATTCTAGTTAATAAATTTGTATTAAAGAAAAAGTACCCACAAAAATGGATATAAAATACAACGTTTCAAAAATTAAAAGTTCTAAAGAAGAAGTTATCAAAGACTCTGTTTCAGTTGAAGAACCCTTAGAGATGCGTCTTAAATATAAAAAGGACGGTAAATCAGAAACTCAAAATATTTCTATTACAATGAGAACCCCAGGTAATGATGAAGATTTAATAAGAGGGTTTTTATTCAATGAGAGAATAATTGAGAATATGAATGAAATAGATAGTGTTCAACACATTGGTGATCCAGTTGGAGATTACAATTTACATAACACTATTGAAGCAACAATTAATAAAACTGATAATTTAGATATTGGTAAATTAAAGAGAAATTTTGTAACAAACTCTTCTTGTGGTGTTTGTGGTAAAACTTCACTAGATTCTATTGAAGTATTAAAAAATGACAAATTAGATTTAAGTTTTCCTAAAATTAAAGAGGATATAATTTTAAAATCTCCAAGTTTATTAATGAATGAGCAATCTGAATTTGCAAAAACAGGTGGAATTCATGCAAGTGCACTTATTGATGAAGCTGGAAAGGTTATAGCGACTCGTGAGGATGTTGGAAGGCACAATGCATTAGATAAACTCTTAGGTCATTCTATTCAAAATGGGCTACTAGATCCAAAAGTTCAGTTTATTGCTTGCTCTGGAAGGTTGAATTTTGAGCTAGTTCAAAAGGGATTAATGGCAAATATCGGTATTATGGCTGGTGTGGGTGCGCCTACGAGTCTCGCAGTAGATTTAGCTAAACGTTTTGACATGACATTGTTAGGTTTTGTAAAAGAGAGTGGCTTTAATATTTATAGTAATAAAGACAGAATAATATTAGGCTAATATATAAAGTATGTCGAAAAACATTAGTAATTTATCAGGAAGAATAGGCTTAAAAAACAACCTATTTCAAAAGCTATCTGACAGATCCTTAAATTCTAAAGATGATGCAGGAATGAAGGAAATAGCTGAAGAATATAAAATGGGTGTTTCAACTATTCACGGTGCTGAAAGTTTTTATGAATTTTTAAGACCTTCACACAGAGAAAAGAAAGCATTTGTTTGTAATGGAAGTGCTTGTATGTGTGCAGGAACACAAGAACCTTTAAAGAAAAAATTACAAGAAAAATTAGGGGAAGACAAAGTTGGCGAAATGTTTTGTCTTGGTCATTGTTATGAAAATCATGCGTTTCACTATGATGGTGAAAACTATGCAGGTAATGACATCAATCAAATAGATCAAATCATTAAAGGTGAAAAAATAAAACAAGAAAAATTCTTTTCAAAAAGTTTTGCAACAACAAGCTTTTTAATGGATGATAAATTATCTAATCTTGATCAATTCAAAGAGCATTTAGAAAAATTTATTAAAACAGATAAAAAAGAAATCATAAACTCATTATTATCTTCTAACTTAACAGGAAGAGGTGGTGCAGGATTTCCAACAGGAATGAAATGGGATTTCTGCAGCAAAACAAAATCAGAAAAAAAATATGTAGTTTGTAATGCTGATGAAGGAGACTCTGGTGCTTTCTCAGATAGATATTTATTAGAAGACCAACCTTTAAAAGTTTTATTTGGAATGGTTGTTTGTGGTTATGTTATTGGAAGCAATGAAGGTGTTCTTTATATTAGAGGTGAATATCCAAAATCAATTGAAGCAATTAATGGATGCATCAATTCTTTAAAAGAAGCAGGATTGTTAGGTGAAAAAATATTAGGAACTGAATTTTCTTTTGATTTAAATATTTGTATTGGACAAGGTGCTTATATTTGCGGTGAAGAAACTGCTTTAATTGCATCTATCGAAGGAAGAAGAGCAGAAGTTGATGTTAGACCTCCATTTCCTGTAACAGAGGGATTATATAAAAAGCCAACTGTAGTTAATAACGTTGAAACATTAGCGGCTGCAACTGGAATTTTATTAAATGGTGCAGATAAGTTTTCATCAGTTGGAAATAAAAAATCTGCTGGAACAAAACTCGTTTGCTTAGATAGCTTTTTTAATAATCCAGGTGTTTATGAAATTGATATGGGAACACC
>WTIW01000003.1 GCA_011526385.1 Pelagibacteraceae bacterium
ATGAAAAAAACAAAAAAGTAAAATTTGTTAGAGTTCCTAAATTTGAAGAAGTTCCATACCCAGTTGTAATGGAACCAAATCTTGTTATTGAATATTATTCTAGATAATTAGCTTTTAGGTTTAAAACCAATCCCTTTAGTTTCAAAAAGTTTAGCAAGCTCACCGTTCTCATACATTTCTTTAACAATATCACAACCACCGATGAATTCATTTTTAACATAAAGTTGAGGAATAGTTGGCCAATCACTGTAAGCTTTAATTCCTTCTCTTATATTTTGATTTTCTAAAACATTAACACCTTTAAAATTAACTTCTAAGATTTTTAAAATATTTGATACAGCCATTGAAAATCCACATTGTGGAGCATCTGGCGTTCCTTTCATAAATAAACACACTTCGTTAGACTCTATTTCACTTTTAATTTGATCATTTGTTTGTTGATCCATTTTAATTCTCCTTTGTTTTAATTGCTAATGCATGAAGTTCATTACCCATTTTTCCTTTTAATGAATTATAAACCATTTTGTGTTGTTCAATTTTACTTTTTCCTGAAAATTCTGAAGAAGTTACAGTTGCTGAATAATGATTTCCATCACCTGCCAAATCTTGGATCTCAACAATTGCATCTGGCATTGCCTCTTTAATTAAACTCTCTATTTCTTTTAAATCCATTGCCATTAGTTTTCCATGTATCCCTTTAACCAGTATTTATGTGTCTTTGCTAAATCTTCAATAGGTAAATTTAGTTCACCATTAAAACTCAGGTTATTTTCTTCAATTATTCCAAGATCATCGAAGTGAACTGAATTTTTCTTTAATAGATCATTAACTTTATTTACATTTGAGCTTTCTATCTCAATAATATATCGACCTTGATCTTCACCAAAAAAGTATTCAAATTTATTAACCAGTTCTTTAAATGAGTGTATTTTTATTCCTTTTTGTCCCTTGATGCACATTTTTGCAACCGCAGTTAAAATTCCTCCTAAAGACACGTCATGACAACTTTGAACTAATTTATTTTCAATTAAATTTAACATTGTTTCCCCAATATTTTTTTCATTGAACAAATTAATGCTAGGAGGGGGTCCTTTTTTTTCAGATAAAATTTCTTTAGCGAAAATACTTTGATCCAAATGACCTTCTGTTTTTCCTATAACATAAACAATGTTACCAGTTTGTTTAAAGTCCATTGTAATCATTTTTTCATAGTCTTTAATTAAACCAACTCCACCTATAGCAGGAGTAGGCTTAATACCTTTATCATTAGTTTCGTTGTAAAAAGAAACATTTCCAGAAACTACTGGAAAATCTAAATATTTACTTGCCTCTGTAATTCCTTCGATGCATTCAACAAATTCACCCATATTTTTTTCTTTTTCAGGATTTCCAAAGTTAAGACAATTTGTAATAGCTATAGGTTTTGCACCAACAGAAATTAAGTTCCTCCAACTTTCACATACAATTTGTTTACCACCCGTTAATGGATGTGAATAACAATAGGAAGCAGAAGAATCTACTGAAGCTGCCACAGCTTTTTTTGTGCCGTGCACTCTAACCACTCCAGCATCACCACCTGGTTTTTGTATAGTATCTCCCATAACCGTATGATCATACTGATCCCATATCCATCTTTTGTCAGATATGTTTGGATTAGATAAAATTTTATTTAGGCAATCACTTAACTTAAGAGCTTTAAATTCATCTTTTTTAAATTTAAGTTTTTGGGGTAACTTTGTTTTTTTCCATTTTCTATCGTAGATAGGAGCATTTTCTGCGAGTAGATCAATTGGAATTTCTGCAACTTTTTTATTATCAAATATTAATTCTATTTTTTTTGTATCTGTTGTTTTTCCAATTACAGCAAAATCTAAATTCCATTTATCAAATATTTTCTTTGCATGATCTTCTTTTCCTTTTTCTAAAACTATTAACATACGCTCTTGGCTCTCTGAGAGCATGATTTCATAGGGTGTCATTTTTTCTTCCCTACATGGCACTTTACTTAAATCTAATTCTATTCCTAATTTTCCTTTTGATGCCATTTCAACGCTTGATGAGGTTAATCCAGCTGCACCCATATCTTGAATAGCAATGATAGAATTATCTGCCATTAACTCTAAGCATGCTTCAAGTAATAATTTTTCTGTAAAAGGATCTCCAACTTGAACAGTTGGTTTTTTTTCTTCAATTTTATCATCAAATGT
>WTIW01000025.1 GCA_011526385.1 Pelagibacteraceae bacterium
CAAAAGCTGCAAATGTTCCAATAGTTGTTGCAATAAATAAATGTGATTTACCAGAAGCAGATCCACAAAAAATAAAAAATCAATTATTAGAATATGAACTTATTGCTGAGGATCTATCAGGAGATACACTAATGGTTGAGATATCAACTAAGACTAAACAAAATTTAGATAAATTAGTTGAAAGTGTAGTTCTTCAAGCTGAACTTTTAGATTTAAAGACAGATTTTGATACAGATGCAAAAGGTATAGTTTTAGAGTCTAAAATTGATGTTGGAAGAGGACCAATTGCAAACGTAATTATAACTGCTGGAACTCTTAAAAAGGGTGATTTTTTTGTTAGCGGATTAAAATGGGGAAAAGTAAGAGCTATCATTAATGATCAAGGAAAAAATATTGATAAAGCAGAACCAGCAACACCAGTAGAAATTTTAGGAATTAATGGTGCAGCTAAAGCTGGAGATGACTTTATAGTTTTAAAAAATGAGAAAGAAGCAAAATCTTTGTGTGAAGCTAGAATACAAGAGTCAAAAGATGGAAAAAATCCTCTAAATTTTGTAACACAAGACTCTGCTTTTAAAGACACCGCATCAGAAGAATTAAATATTATTGTAAAATCGGATGTGCATGGTTCATCTGAAGCTATTAAAAATGCAATTAATCAAATTAAGCATGATGAAGTAAAGCCAAAAATTTTGCTTTCAGATATTGGAATGGTCACCGAAACAGATGTAACTTTAGCAAAAGCTTCAAATGCAGTTTTAATTGCATTTAATGTTAAACCAAGCAAAGAAGCTAAAAAAAGAGCAGAACAGGAAAAGATTACTATTTCATCTTATAACATAATTTATGAAGTATTAGATTTCATTAAGAGTAAGATGTCAGGTTTATTAACCCCAGAAGTTGATGAAAAAATTATTGGAACAGCAGAAATACTTGAAATATTTAAAGTTTCAAAAGTTGGAAAAGTGGCAGGGTCTAAAGTTACTGAAGGTGAAATTACACAAGATTCTAATGCAAGAGTAATTAGAGATGGAGCAATTGTATTTAATGGTAAAATTGGTTCTATTTTTAGGGAAAAAAATCAAACAAAACAAGTTTCCGCAGGTCTAGAATGTGGAATTACTTTAAAAGATTTTGGTGATTTTCAAAAAAATGACATCATAGAGGCTTATAGCTCTACAGTTACAGAGAGAACGATTTAATGACTAGCTTAGGTAAACCAGTAACACAAAGACAATTAAGAGTAGGAGAAATGATAAAACAAGCTCTTGGAATGCTCTTTATAAGAGATGAGGCCAAACTTCCAAATTTATCTACAAAAGAAATTACAGTTACTGAAGTTAGAATGTCTCCAGATTTAAAAACTGCAAAAATATTTGTTATGCCTTTAGGCGGAAAAGAGGCTGATGATGTAGTTGCAAAATTAAAAGAATTTTCATTTGTAATTAGAAAAGTACTTTCAAAGAAAATAGTTATGAAGTTTTTACCAAAACTATATTTTGTGAAAGATGACTCATTTGATTATGCTGAAAAAATTGAAAACTTAATAAAACAAACAAATAAATAAGGATAATATGATGGCAAAAAAAGCAAAAGAACTAGCGATCCATGATAAAGATACAGGGTCGTCTGAAGTTCAGGTTGCTCAATTGACAGATAAAATTGAGAACCTATCAAAACATATTAAACAGTTTAAGAAAGATAAACACTCATCAGTAGGTTTATTAAGAGCTGTTAATAGAAGGAAAAAACTATTGGACTATTTAAAGAAAAATAAAATCGAGTCTTATAAGGAAGTAATATCAAAACTAAATCTAAGGAAGTAAGTAGGAAATAAATGTTTAAGGTAGTAAAGAAGGAAATAGAAGTAGCAGGAAAAAAGATAAGTTTAGAAACAGGAAAAATAGCAAGACAAGCAGATGGTGCAATTATTGCACAATGTGGTGAAACAGTTGTATTAGCTACAGCTGTTGGAGCAAAAAAAGTAAATCCAGATGTAGATTACTTTCCTTTATCAGTAAATTATCAAGAAAAATATTATGCAGCAGGAAAAATTCCTGGTGGATATTTTAAAAGAGAAGCAAGGCCAACAGAGAGCGAAACATTAATCTCAAGATTAATTGATAGACCAATCAGACCTTTGTTTCCAGATGAATTCAAAAATGAAGTACAAGTACTTCCAACTG
>WTIW01000127.1 GCA_011526385.1 Pelagibacteraceae bacterium
TAAGGGATATTGAAATTTACTTTTTTTCTAGATTTACTCTAAAAAGATGATTATATTTAGTTTTTTTATCTATATTTTTTTTTATTAAGTTTAAAATATTTTTTTGGGTATTTTTTTTTAATATTTTAAAAACTTTAAGTGATTTAATTAAATTAGTTATATGTGAATTAAAGAACAAAATTTTAGGTGGATTTCCATAAATCCACATTGTTGTGAAAACTCCATTGTTATTCCAAAGATCTTTAAAAGGAACTTCTTTAAGATCTTTTTGCAGATAAGATTTTTTTAATAAGTATTTTACCATTTGTAGTTAAAAAAGATTCTGGATGAAATTGAAATCCATATACATCATCTTTTTGATTTTCAAAAGCCATTGCAACATTAGATTCTTTGGATCTCATGGTTATTTCAAAGTTTTTTGACTTAAATGGCTCTTTTAATTTTAGTGAGTGGTATCTTCCTACTTTAAATTTTTTATATTTGTTAAAAATTGAATTTTTTGAAGTTACTTTTATTTCAGATTGAAAGCCGTGATAAATTTTTTTCTGTTCTATTATTTTAGCTCCTTCACAGTATAGTATTTGTTGAAATCCTAAGCATATACCAACAATTTTTTTTTGACCCTTGTAGTATTTATATATTTTTGATGTTTCTTTATAATCCTTAGGCGATCCTGGGCCTGGAGAAAAAACTATAGTTTTGGATTTTTCTAGAATTCTTTTGTTTATATTAAAATAATCTGAGCAATATACTTTATCAAATATGGAAAATTGATGTACCACATTCCAAGTAAATGAGTCCTGATGATCTATTATATAAATCATTTAAAGAGCTCCAATAATGATTTTGCCTTAATATAATTTTCATTAAATTCTTTTTTAGGTTGGCTATCTAATACAACTCCTGATGCTGCTGAAATTTCAGATACATTTTTATAATTTAAAATGGATCTTATGATTATATTAAATCTCATATCTTTATTAAATTTTATATAACCAAAGCTTCCTGTGAATATATTTCTATCCTCTTTTTCTTGTTGATTTAGAAGTTCAAGTGTTCTTATTTTTGGACAACCAATTACAGAGCCACCAGGCATCATAGATTTAATAATATCTTTAAGATCTAACTTTGGCTTTATTTTACCAACAACACTAGTCACATAGTGATACAAATGTTTGTATTCCTCTACATATTTTTCTTTTAAAATTTGAACAGAACCAGCTTTACAAATTCTTGAAAGGTCGTTTCTTTCCATATCAACAATCATATTGTGTTCTTTAGTTTCCTTAATATTATTTTTAAAATACCTTAGCGCTACCTTTTTGGAGGTATTTTTATTTTTTTTCAAAGTTCCAGCAATTGGTTTTGTAATTATATTATTTCCTTTTTTTGATATTAACGTTTCTGGAGAGCAGCTTACTATTGAGTAATTTTTATCTCTAATCATAAAAGACTCGGGTGCAGCATTTACTTTCATTAGACGCCAAAAAAAGTTAATAGGATTTATTTCAGATTTATTTTTGTACTTAGTACAAATTTTTATTTGATAAGTTTCTCCTTGTCTAATTTTCCTTGAGAACAAATTAAATATTTTTTTATACTTTTTAAAACCAATATTTATTTTAAATGGCGAAAGTATTTTTGTTGGTTTAAATGTCTTTAGAAATTTAGGTTTTGAAATAGATGAAATAATTTTAATATTTTTTCTTATTTTAATTATTGTTTCGGGTTTATAAAATATTCCTTTATAAAAATTTAATTTATTTTGATCTTTTATTTTTAAACCAATTAAATTACATAAAATCTCATATCCAAAGAAACCTATGAAAAGGTCTGTTTCTCTCTTGTATTTCTTGTTATTAAAATAATTGAAAAATTTATTTATATTATTGTTGTTTAAAACAATTTTTTTAGAAAAATCTGTATAGATGTCATATCCATCTTTAACTTTATAAATTATCAAATCTTTATTTGAGTTATAAAGTTGATCTAAATACGGATTAAACTTAAGTTTATATTTTTTGTAATCTTTCAACTGGCTTCTCAACAATTGGTAAATGTATTATTGCTGCAAATATAGAGAGTAAAATTGCCAAATACCATGCGTAATCATATGATCCATATAAATCATGAAACAGACCTCCTAAATATGCCCCAAAAAACGAACCTATCTGGTGGCTTAGAAAAACAATTCCATAAAGAAGGCCCAAGTATTTTGTTCCAAATAAATGTGCAACAATTCCGCTTGTTGCAGGTACAGTTGATAACCATAAAAAACCAAAACTAGCGCCAAATATAAATGCTGAAAAAACACTAGCTGGCATAAATATAAAGAATACGATTGAAAAACCTCTAAGGAGATAGATGGCGCTTAAAATAATTTTTTTACTTATTTTAGTAGACAAGTATCCGCTTAACAATGAACCAAAGATATTAAATAATCCTATTAATGATAGAATAGCGGCTGCGGTCCAATTTTCTAAACCTCTATCAATTACATATTTAGGAACATGCGTTCCAACTAACGTTATATGAAAACCACAGACAAAAAAACCAGATACAAGAAGAACATAACTTTTAGTTTTAAAAGCCTCACTCAACGCTTCTCCAAATGATTGGTTTGATTTATTTTCTCTTGTTTCATTAGCTTTTGGGGATCTAACAAAAAAAGCAGCAACTAACCCTGTTAATAAAAATAAGGCAAAAATAAATAAAGTGTAACTCCACCCATATTCAATTAGTGAGTAGTTTGTAAAAATTGGAGAAATAAAATAACCAAAAGAACCTACTGCTGTTACAATGCTCATTGCAATTGTTCTTGTTGATAATGGAAAATGTTTCCCAACAATTGACATTGGAATACTTATTGCGGTTCCTCCTAATCCAATTCCAATTAAAAGACCCATATGAATTTGAAAAAATACTCCAGTGTTTGGTCCAGAGTACAAAAAGTAAACTCCTAAAGTATAAAATATAAATGCAGAAATGATTGCAATGTGTCCTCCATATCGATCTGCTATTGCTCCAAATATTGGGCCTGTAAGACCCCACATTAACATTTGCGTTCCTATGGCAAAACCAAAAGCAGTATTACTAATATTTAAGCTCTCATTGAAATCTATAAAAAATAATCCAAAAGTTTGTCTTACACCCAAAGAAATAAGAACCACAAAACAAGCTGCAAGAAGCGTTACTATTGCAGTTGATGAATGAAAAAACTTTTCCGATTTCATTTAAGATGCTTTAAAGCTTGCTTTAAATCTAAAATCAAATCATCAGGATCTTCTAAACCAATATGTAATCTGACTAAATGTTCATTTTTTGCAAGATTTAAATATTTTCTAGCTCCAGTCTCTCTAAATTCTTGATGAAGAGCTAAGCTTTCAAAACCACCCCAGCTATATCCATAACCAAACAGTTTTAATGAATTAACAAATTTTCTAACTGAATTAATATTGTTTGCTTTTATTTTTAACCCCATTAATCCTGATGCACCTTTGTAATATTTTTTCCACATTCTAAAGTTGAAAGAATCTTTTTTGTATGGATAAAGTAATTTAATTTTTTTATTTTTGGATAGAAACTCAGCTACTTTTTTTGCATTTTCTCTATGTTTATCTAATCTTACATCTAAAGTTCTTAAACCTCTTGTAATAAGATATGCATCATCAGGTCCTAATCTTAAGCCTGTTATTCTTTCAGCATCTTTAACTTTTGAAAATACTTTTTTATTAACAGCTAAACTTCCACCCATAACATCCGAGTGACCTGAATAATATTTTGTAGCTGAAACAATCGACATATCAAATCCAAGCTTAATGGGCTTTAAAAAGTATGGTGTTCCCCATGTGTTATCAATAGCTGTATAAATTTTTTTTTTCTTTGCAATTGAAAGTATTTTTCCTAGATCTTGAAAATCAAAAGTATTACTTCCTGGATTTTCTACAAAGATAAGTTTGGTTTTCTTTGTTATGCTTTCTTCTAATGTTTTAAGATTGTGTGGATTATAAAAAATTGTTTTAATATTAAATTCTTTAAGGAAATCTTTAGTTAGAAGTCTAGTTGGACTATAAACAGGATCTGCAACTACTATTTCATCACCAGGTCGCACAACACTAAATATAGCCAAAAATACTGCACCAAAACCTGTTGGTGTTGTGAATACATGATAACTTTCTTCAAGTTTAGTAAGAATTTTTTGTAATATATAAGTTGTTGATGTTCCTTGTCTTCCATAATCATAATGTCCACCTGTAGGATTTTTTTGAGCTTTAGCTTGAGTTTTTCTTATATGCTGCATCGATTTAAAAATAATCGTAGAAGCTCTAACAACGGGTGGATTAACTGACTGATTATGAAAGTCTTTAGCTGTATGTTTTAGAAAAGTTTTAAAAGAACTGCTCATATTTAAATTTGATTATTTTTAGGACAATGCTATATCAACCAAATAAGTCAATAAAATAGTAAAACTAAGGAGAACATGGGATACCCAAAAAAACATAGAGGCCGAAGAAAAATGGGCTCTAAAAAGAGAAGAGCAAGAAAAAAGAACAAGAAAAAATAATCTAATCTTTATTCTTTAATCCATCCACCACCCAAAACTTTATAACCAAAATGGTCTTTGTTGTAAAAAACACATGCCTGTCCTGGTGAAATTCCATTTTCAGATTTAACCAAATCAACCTCTGCCTCATTGTTTTCTTTTAGAGTTACCTTGGCATCTAATAGTTTTCCTGTAGATCTCACTTTTACAAATAATGTTTTATCAAACTCATTTAAGTCACTTAAAATATTAGTATCTCTTAGACTTATTTTGTGCTTTCCAAGATTTTCTTTAGGTCCTACTATTATTTCATTTTTTTCAGAGTCTATTTTAATTACATACAAAGCTTCTTTGTCAGAAACTTTTATTCCTCTTCTTTGACCTATTGTAAAATTGATAATTCCGTCATGTACACCTACAACATCTCCATTTAAGTTTTTGATGTTACCTTTTTGAAAAGAATCTGGTCTGAACTTTTGAATAACTGATGCATAATCTCCATTTGGTACAAAGCAAATATCTTGACTATCTGGTTTATCAGCTACATTAAGTTCAAGTTTTTTTGCAATCTCACGTGTAGTATCTTTTAACATTCCTCCTAGAGGAAATCTTAAATAATTTAATTGTTCTCTTGTTGTATTAAATAAAAAATAACTCTGATCTCTATTCTCATCTATAGCTCTATACATATTTGTTGAATTATTTTCAGTAATACTTTTAACATAATGACCAGTGATCATAGCATCTGCATTTAATTCTTTAGAGACTTCAAATAAATCTCTAAATTTAACTGTTTGGTTACATTGGACACAGGGAATTGGTGTTTCTCCTTTAAGATAACTTTCAACAAAGTTGTCAATTACACCTTGTTTGAACTTGTTTTGATAATATAAAATTTTGTGCTCTATATCTAATTTGTGTGCAACTCTTTTTGCATCCATTATATCTTGACCAGAGCAACATTGTTTGGATGCTGCAACTTCTTTTCCATCATCGTATAATTTTAGGGTTATGCCAATTACATTGTACCCTTCTTTTTTCATCATTCCTGCAACAGTTGAAGAGTCAACTCCTCCAGACATCGCCACAACAACAGTTGTGTCAGATGGTTTTTTATTTAAACCGATAGAGTTAATTTCAGAATTCATTTAGTGGTATTTATACTTAATTCTAATATAAGTTAAATTAAATGATTTTAGATTTTGAACCAGGTGACAAAGTAATTAATCCAAATAATAAAAATTGGGGAATTGGTCAGGTTCAATCAATAATTAAAGAAAAAGTTACAGTTAATTTTGAAAATGTAGGAAAAAAAGTTATTAACTGTGAAAACATAGAATTAGAAAAAATATACAATAATGAATGATTTAGATATTCAAAAAACTGTAGAAGATTTGATTGAAACTTTTCTTAATGCTGGAAAAGTAGCCTTGGAACTAAGAGAAAAAGGATTAACAAAAGAAATAAAATCAGACAACACGCCAGTAAGTAATGGAGATCTTGAGGTAAATAAAATAGTAACCTCTAAACTTTTAGAACTTACTCCTAAAATACCAATTGTATCTGAAGAAACTTCCCACAACAAATCAGTTAATAATTTAGAAAATTTTTGGTTAGTTGATCCTATTGATGGCACCTATGACTATATCCATAATCTAGAAGAATTTACTATAAACGCAGGTTTAATATTAAATAAAAAACCTGTAGCAGGATTAATTTATGCACCAGCAAAAAATAGAATGTTCTATACATTTGGAAAAAATGAAGCTTTTGAAATTACAAATTCAAAGAAAATAAAATTAGATTGTACCAAAAAAAATAAACAAGGTTTTGTTAAATTTGTTTCCTATTCAAATAAATTAAAGCCAGAAATAGAGAACATATATAAAAAACTTGAAGTCAATGAACATACACGAATGAAAAGTTCGTATAAATTTTGTGTTGTGGCATCAGGAGAATTTGATGGATATGTGGCTGAACCACGAGCGTATGAGTGGGATGTTGCTGCGGGACATGCATTGTTAGAAAACGCAGGAGGTATCGTCACCGATTTTGATGGTAATGAGATTTTATATGGCAAAAAGGATTTCAAAAATCCAAGTATAATTTTAAAAAGAAGCCAAGATTTAAAAAATTAATATAAATGAGTGAGCAACTAAGAATAATTTTAATAATTATTGTTTCAGTTTCTATATTTGGCTTATTAGTTTTTGTTTTTGTGAAAAATTACATAAGAAATAAAATTCAATATTATTTAGAGGAAAAAAATAAAAAAACTAAAGAAGATTAATTATTTTAAGATATTCATCTTTATCTAAATCCATAACTCTTTTGGATACTTCAAAATCAAATCCCGATCTAGCTAAAACTCCCATATCTTTTTTATAAAATAGGGGCCTGTTATCTTCTTCACGTGATGGTCCTATTCTTTTTTTTTTACAAATTTTAATTGCCGAAAAAAAATCTTGATCATCATTATTTTCACGAATTTGTTCAATTGTATTTTTTATATATTTTTCACCTACACCTTTTCCAACTAAATAATTTCTAATTTTATTTATTGAGGATCCTCTTTGAATAAGGCTTTTAGCTTTAGACTCTGAATAGAACTTATCATTAATAAATTTAGATTTTTCTAAGTCCTCTAAAACTATATCAATCAGTGAGGATATATTGCTTCTATTTACAGGTGTTTTAGATTTTAAATATTTTTTAAGCAAATAAGTTTTGAGTTGTTGTTTTGATGGTGCAAATTTTTCAATATAATTAAACGCAAAATTCCTCATCTCTTCAATGGTTACTTCAAGTGATTTTCTTTTATTTTTTATAGGAATCATTAATTCATTTTATATAATATAAAAAAATATGATTGAGCAAATAGCAACATTCTTCACAATAGAAATGATTTATTTGTGGTTAAACTTTGGAATATTGCCATTTTGGTTTATTTTAATGTTTTTTCCACAATCTAAAGTTTGCGGAATACTTGTTACCTCAATTTTCCCATTTTTCATTCTCGCGGCTGTATATTGTTATCTTTTGTATTACTATTTTATTGGTGGTTATGATTTTGATCAAAATTTTATTTTATATATGGGTTTAACTGATCTATCTTCTCTATTTGAGGATGAAGGTTTCTTAATTCTATTTTGGACACATTTTTTAGCAGTAAACTTTTTTTGTGGTGCGTGGATAGTAAGAGACAGTTTAAAACTTTTTATGTCAAAATATTTAACTTTATTTCCTCTTTTAATTACTTACTTTATTGGTCCTTTGGGATTATTTATCTATTGGATAATCAGAATCTTTTATGCAAAAAGAATTAGTCTTATAGATTAAATTATTTAATTACTTTAAATCCAGAACTTTGCATCGCTCCAAATCCACCATCTATATGGCAAATATTTTTAAAACCCATATCTTTAAGAGATTTTGTTGCAAGAGCTGATCTTAATCCTCCAGCACAAAATAAAACCATTTCCTTATTCATATCGATTTTGCCTTCTTTGAAATATTGACTATTTGGATCCATCCAAAATTCTAACATGCCCCTTGGGATATGATTTGAATTATCAATTCTTCCCATATTTTCGAGTTCTCGCACATCTCTTATATCTATAAGATTGCATTTATCCTCATTTGACATTTTTAATGCTTCTGTTGGAGAGATTGTTTTAATTTCTTTTAATGCTTCTGCGACTAATGTTTGTGCTGATTTAATTGTCATATAGGCTATTTACATTAAATAAATTAAATTACAATTAATCATTATGACAAAAACATTAAAAACAAAGAAAGCTCCAAATATAAAAGTACCATCTACAAATGGCGAAACTTTTGAATTAAAAAAAATTAAAAACAAATACGTTGTATTATATTTTTATCCTAAAGATGATACACCAGGTTGCACTATAGAGACTAAAGATTTTAACTCTTTGTTAACAAAGTTTAAAAAATTAGATTGTGCAGTCTTTGGAATTTCAAAAGATGACATGAAAAGTCATGATAAATTCAAAGAAAAATATAAAGTAAAATTTGACCTTCTTTCAGATGAAAAAAAAGAAGCCTTGAAGGCTTTTAAAGTCTGGGGAAAGAAAAAGTTTATGGGTAAAGAGTTTATGGGTGTGATTAGAAGTACTTTTGTTATTAAAGATAACAAAATTATTAAAGAGTGGAGATCTGTGAAAGTAAAAGATCACGCTAAAGAAGTCTTAGAATTTGT
>WTIW01000072.1 GCA_011526385.1 Pelagibacteraceae bacterium
CCCTCTAAAATTTTTATTTTTGTTAACTTGTTTGATAAAGCTTTATTTAGATTGTTAAGAGAATTTTGAGATATTTTATCATCAAATAATAAATTTTCACTGACAACATCAAATTTATTTTTATCATCTTCATGTATATCTAAATATGAAAGATCGCCATTTGTTAAGAATATTTTTGAATGATCAAAATCTTTTAATAAAATATTTTTATTTATATTTTTATTTGTTGAATTAACTCCAAATTTAAAACCTTTTAAATTTTTATCTAATATTGAATTTAAATCAGAAAATTTCCAATCCTCTATTCTTTTAGAAGGAAACCCATCTTCTAAAAATTGGTTGAAATGTTTTTCTCTTGCAGAAATATTATCTGTAATATTGCTAAAAATTTTTTTCAAATCTTGATTTTCTTTCAACATTTACAAACTTTCGTAACCTTGTTTCTCTAATTCTAAGGCTAATTCAAAACTACCTGTTTTGATAATTTTTCCATCTTTTAATACATGTACAAAATCTGGTTTTATATAATTTAGTAATCTTTGATAATGAGTAATTATTAAAAATGAATTTTGATTATTTCTAAGTGAATTTACGCCATCAGATACAATTTTAAGTGCATCTATATCAAGCCCTGAATCTGTTTCATCTAGAATTGATAATTTTGGATTTAAAATTGACATTTGTAAAATTTCATTTTTCTTCTTTTCTCCACCTGAAAAACCAACATTTAGTTGTCTTGAAAGAATATTTTCATCAAATTTTAATTGGGATGCTTTTTCTTTAACTAGCTTTAGGAATTCAATCGCATCTAATTCTTTTTCAGATCTAGCTTTTTTGACTGCATTTAAAGATGTTTTTAAAAAATTGTTAGTATTCACTCCTGGAATTTCTAGAGGATATTGAAATGCTAAAAAAATACCTTTATGTGCTCTTTCCTCTATTTCAAGATTTAATAAGTTTGTGTCCTCAAATTTTACATCTCCCTCTATTTCATAGCCTTTTTTTCCTGAAAGAATATTAGACAATGTGCTTTTGCCAGAACCATTGGGTCCCATTATTGCATGTACTTCACCTGGGTTAATTTTTAGACTTAACCCTTTTAAAATTTCTTTTTCTTCAATCTTGGCCTTAAGGTTATTTATTTCTAACACTATCCAACACTCCCTTCTAAACTAATTCCTACTAATTTTTGTGCTTCAACAGCAAATTCCATAGGTAATTGCTGAAGAACTTCTTTACAAAAACCATTAACTATTAAGCCAACTGCCTCTTCTGAATTTAAGCCTCTTTGTTGACAGTAGTACAATTGTTCTTCACTAATTTTTGAGGTGGTGGCCTCATGTTCTATATTTGAATCTTGATTTCTATTTTTTATGTAAGGGACAGTATGAGCGCCACATTTGTTACCCATTAATAAAGAATCACATTGAGTAAAATTTCTTGCATTGTTTGCTTTTGGAAATATATCAACAAGACCTCTGTAAGTATTATCAGCAAAACCAGCTGATATTCCTTTTGATATAATTTTACTTTTAGTATTTTTTCCTATGTGAATCATTTTAGTGCCAGTATCAGCTTTTTGATGATTATTCGTAATAGCTATTGAATAAAATTCTCCAACAGAATTATCTCCTTGTAATATGCAACTTGGATATTTCCATGTTATTGCAGATCCAGTCTCTACTTGTGTCCAAGATATTTTAGAATTCTTACCTTTACAAAGTCCACGCTTTGTAACAAAATTATAAATACCACCTTTTCCATCTTTATCTCCTGGATACCAGTTTTGAACAGTTGAGTATTTTATTTCAGCATCATCTAATGCAATTAATTCAACATTAGCTGCATGTAATTGATTTTCATCTCTCATTGGAGCAGTACATCCCTCAAGATAACTTACATAGCTTCCTTTATCTGCAATGATTAAGGTTCTTTCAAACTGTCCTGTTTCAGATGCATTTATTCTAAAATAAGTTGATAATTCCATTGGACATCTAACACCTTCTGGAATGTAAACAAATGATCCATCTGTAAATACTGCAGAATTTAAAGTTGCAAAATAATGATCTGTTACAGGTATTACAGATCCTAAATATTTTTTTACTAAATCAGGATGTTTTTGAATAGCTTCTGACATTGAA
>WTIW01000088.1 GCA_011526385.1 Pelagibacteraceae bacterium
AAATAACCTCATATTGAAAGTATTTTTTGGCAACATTTTCAACGAAACCTATACCTGTCGTACCAGCTAAAAACTCAGCTGCAACTAGTGTTCCCCAGCACATACCAACGGCAACTCTTATTCCTGTGAGAATTTCAGGGAGAGAATTCGGAAAAATAACATACCTTAAAATCTGTCTTTTAGAGGCCCCTAAAGAGTGGGCTGCATGAATTTTTGAGAGTTGAGTTCCTGATGCACCGGCTCTAGCTGATATAATCATAATAGATAAAGAGACCATAAATAATAAGAATACTTTACCAGAGTTATCAATTCCTAGAACAGATATAATTAAAGGTGCCCATGCAAGTGGTGGAACTGGTCTGTATAACTCAATTAAAGGATCAAAAAAACCTTTTGCAAATCGGTTTAGACCCATAAACAAACCAAGTGGAACTCCAATTATAATTCCAAATACTAATCCTAAAAATACCCTTAAAAATGAATCCCAAATATGGCCGTAAGGAACTGGAACTTTAAATAATTTAAAGTCACCAGTTACAAATTTTAAAACTTTGCTCTTAAAATTCTCATTAACAATTCCCTCTTTGGTATGCACTGGATAATCACCTGGTAAAATATCTGCAATCCAATCTGGTAAAATAAAACCAATCATTGCACTTACATCAACCATTTCTATCCAAAGCAATGGTATGTTTTTGTATCCAACGCTTGGTTTTGACATAAGAACAAATTTATTAAAAGTATCTGATGGTTTAGGCAGCCATCTACCGGAACCTTGTTCTGAACAGCTTGGTCCACTCGCAACAATAGTTCCTGCTGGAAACAAAAGAGTATCAATTAATTTAAGTCCGCCTTGTTCCTTTTTTTGAAGCTTATCAAATTCTATAATAGCTTCTTTCATCTCATTTAGAGCATTTGGAGGATAGATGCTTGCAAACTCAATTCTCCTTGCAATTTTAACAATATTTTTTGCATAATTAGATGCAATCTCGCTATCTTCATCTAAACTTTTTCGATAAGATTTTATTTGATCTTTTAATTCTTTAATTGAATTTTTAAATTTTGGATTATGATTTCTTACTTTAAAAAATTTATCATTTATTAATCTCAGCTCTTCTGCTGCAGCATGGAATTTAAGACCTTTATCAGTTTGAGGAGCAACAGGAATTTCTATTGTATTTTCTATTGTACCAGTGCCAGAACTTATAGTTGTAATTCCCCAAGCACCTTGCTCTTCAATAACTTTTAATCTTTTATTTTTTTCAGATTCAGTTTCAAATGGATAGTCTTTTTTCTTAAAGTTTGAACTTAGAAGTTTTATTTCTTCTGTCATTTCTTTAATTTTAATTTTTGTATCCATTTCCATTAATTCTTCACTTGTTAATAAAGGAATTAATTTTGAAGTTTTGTTAATATAATTTGTTAGAATAATTTTTTGTTGCTCAGATAAATCTGGAGAATTTTTTATTTCTAAGTTAATTTTTTGAAGATTTTTATTCTCAATTTTTATAATTGATGTACTTTTAAATTCTCTTTCTTCTATTGGAAATTGATATTTAAGACCTAAAAGTGACTCATTAATTTTCGCTACTTGGCACAATTCATTTGCAGATTTTGGATAAAATCCTTTTGCTATGTCCCATGAATAATAAAGCCAAAGTAATAAAATAGCACTACTCCCAACTACTACCCAATGTGTTCCACCTTTTGCTCTCTCTGGGTTACCGAATACAGCATCAACTTTTTCAGTTCTTATTAATCTTCTGCCATAAAGAATACATCCGACTACTGATATAATAATTAGAATTGTTGCAAATTGAGTTAACATTTACTCTTCTTTCCCCATGATTTCCTCTTCCATATTCCAAATCATGGAAAGAATTTCTTCTCTAGTTGATGAAAATTCCTTAATTTTTTTAATTTCTCTTAAATCTTGTTTTAAACCCATTTCTGCGAAAGGAAGTTTGTATTCTTTATGTATTCTTCCTGGCCTTGGAGCCATTACGTATAATCTTTCTCCAAGTAATAGCGCCTCCTCAACTGAGTGTGTAATTAAAATTATAGTTTTGCCGGTTTCTTTCCAAATTTTAAGAACTAAAGATTGCATTTTTTCTCTAGT
>WTIW01000095.1 GCA_011526385.1 Pelagibacteraceae bacterium
AGATGGGGATTAGCAATAATTGAAGATAGTTTGTGGGATACAATTCCTAAAGTCTATAGAAGGCTAAATTCTATATTTGTTAAAAATATGGGAAAAGGATTGCCAAAAAATTTTAATCCAATTGAGTTTGGATCATGGATGGGAGGAGATAGAGACGGTAACCCATTTGTAACATCCAAAGTAACCAAAGAAGTAATTCTTTTATCTCGATGGGAAGCAGCAAAACTTTATGAAAAATCTCTTACTAAAATAATTAGATCATATTCAATGCAAAATTGTTCGAAAAAAATTTTTTCTAAAGTAGGAAAAACATTTGAACCTTATAGAGTTTATTTGAGACCTTTAAGAGATAAGATGAGAAATACGCATAGATCAATAGAACAACACTTAATTTATAAAAAACCTTTAGATAGATCAAAGCTATTAAACAGCAAGGAAGAAATTTTAAAACCTTTAAGAGTAGTAAGAGAGTCTTTAGAGGAAAATCAAAATGAGAATATTGCAAGTGGAGACTTGCTTGATTTGATGAGGAGAGCAAAATGTTTTGGTATTAATTTAGCTAAATTAGATATTAGACAAGAGTCGTCTCGTCATACTCAATTATTGAATGAATTAATAAAAAGTAAATTTAATAAAAATTATAATAAATTATCTGAAGATAAAAAAATTCAACTTTTAAAGTCATTAATTTTATCGAAAAAAAACATCATTAATAAATTTAATTTTAAAAATAAAGAAAACAAAGAAGTTTGGTCTACATTTAAAACATTAGCTGATGAACCATCTGAGTGTTTAGGCGCATACGTTATTTCAATGACTACTTCAGCATCAGATATTTTATCAATTTCATTTCTTCAAAAAGAAGCGAAAATTAAAGAAAAGTTGAGAGTTGTCCCTCTGTTTGAAACTTTAGATGATTTAATTAATGCTAAATCAATAATGGAAAGTTTATTTTCAAAATCTTGGTATAGGAGATTGATTAAAAATAAACAGGAGGTGATGATTGGTTATTCAGACTCCAGCAAGGATGCTGGAAAAATTTGTGCTAGTTGGCACCAATATAAAGCTCAAGAACAAATAATTAAATTAGCTAAAAAATACTCAATAGAAGTAGTTTTCTTTCACGGCAGAGGAGGCTCAGCAGGAAGAGGCGGAGGACCAATTCAGGCCACCCTCAGATCACAACCTCCTAATTCTGTTAATGGTAAAATAAGAATAACTGACCAAGGAGAGGTAATTCAGCAAAAATATGGATATGAGCCTTTGGCCAAGTATAATTTATGTAGTTATATTGGCGCTGTTAGCGAAGCAACATTAAATCCTCCACCTGTGCCAAAAAATAATTGGAGAACGCTAATTGAAAAAATGTCAGATATTTCTAAAAGTTCATATAGAAAAAATATAAATCAAAGTACAGAATTTATTAAATATTTTAAAACTGTAACTCCCCATGTAGCTCTTGGAAAATTATCAATAGGATCTAGACCTTCAAAAAGGAAAAATATTGATAATATAAAAAGTTTAAGAGCAATACCTTGGGTATTTGCCTGGACACAAATACGTTTAATGTTACCGGCTTGGCTTGGAAGCGCTGAGGCACTGAGATATGCAAACATAAAACAATTTAGAAAAACACTTTATGAGATGGAAAAAAACTGGCCATTTTTTAATTCAATGCTCGATATGTTGGATATGGTTATTTCAAAAGCTGATCCTGATATTTCTAAAATTTATGAGGAATATTTAGCTGATGAAAAATTAAAAAGAGTTGGTCAAAAACTTAGATTTCAATTTCAAGTAATAAAAGAACTTAATAAAAAAATTACCCCTAAGGAGATCATAAAATTAAGAAAAGAATTTAGAACTTCAGTTATTGTAAGAAACATTTATTCGGAGGTATTAAATATCATTCAGCCATTAGTAATGAATAAAATTAAAAAAAATAAAAATAAAAATAACAAAAAATATTTAAACGATGCTCTTCTCACATCAATAGCAGGTATTTCTGCTGCCATGAAAAATACTGGTTAAATGATAGAAATTTTTATTGCTTTTGGAGCAGGATTGATAAGTTTTTTATCACCATGTGTACTGCCATTAATACCAGGTTATA
>WTIW01000129.1 GCA_011526385.1 Pelagibacteraceae bacterium
GGAACATTATTAAGATTAAGTGAAACTGGATTTAGATGGGTATGTGGTGATGAGTATGCTGGAGAATGGTTAAAAGAACAAGCTAAGAAAAAAAATTACAAAGTAATAATTAAAAATTCTACAGATCAAATTAATAACATTTCATTACAAGGACCAAACAGTAGAAAAATTTTAGAAAAATTTATTTTTACACCACCTACTCAACCAACTATTTCTGAACTTCAATGGTTTAGATTTACAATCTGTAGAGCAGATGATTTAAAAGGAATTCCATTAATCGTTTCAAGAACTGGTTATACGGGTGAACTTGGATATGAAATTTGGTGTCACCCTGATCATGCTCCTGAAGTTTGGGACAAAGTTATGGAAGCTGGAAAAGATGAGGGATTAATTCCAGCAGGATTTGGGGCATTAGATTTACTTAGAATTGAAGCTGGTTTAATTTTATTTGGAAATGAATTTGATGGTCAGCAAGATCCTTTTGAAGCAGGAATTGGTTTTGCGGTACCATTAAAAACAAAAACAGATGATTTTATTGGTAAAGAAAATTTAATTAAAAGAAAAGAAACCCCACAAAAGAAATTGGTTGGTCTTGAATTAATTGGAAAAGAAAAAGCTAATCATGGAGACTGTGTTCATATTGGAAGAGCACAAGTTGGTATAGTAACAAGTGCATGTTTATCACCTACTCTAAATAAAAATATTGCATTATGTAGAATTGATGTTGGTCATTCTGAAATTGGAACAGAAGTTGAGGTTGGTAAAATTGATGGTCATCAAAAAAGAATTCCTGCAAAAATAGTTGGCTTTCCTCACTACGATCCACAAAAAACTAGAGTTAGATCTTAAATGTCAAAAGCAACAAAAGACTTATTAGAATTTTGGGAAGACCAATTAAAATTATCACACACATCATCAAATTACTTTTTTAGAAAATCACCTTCTCATTATCATATGATGTTGTTGGTAATGACTGCTTATAAATTAAACAAAAATTTATCTGTTGAGGAATTAAAAACCAAACTATTTAAAACATCTAGACCAAAGTCAGCTTTAATCATTACGGAGGCATGTGAAAAAGGTTTCTTTTATTTAGAAAAAACTTCAGAGGATCAAAGAAAGAAACATATAAAACCTAGCCAATCATTTATCGCTGAATTTAACGATTATTTAAGCACTCTTAAAAATTTAAGTTTTTAATTAAAAACTTAATAACTTTCAGGTTGTATATCTTCTATATTTATAAAAATTATATATAAAAAAAATTATATATTTCACCTATGCAAAAAATAAAGTCCAGCTATGTCATTACCAACAAAAGCAAAAGTAGTTATCATCGGTGGAGGAATTCACGGATTAAGTACAGCATGGAAGTTATCAGAGACTTATAAAAATCCTGGTGACATTGTAGTTTTAGAAAAAAAAGATACAGCAGCAGGTGCAAGCGGAATTGCTTGTGGAGTTGTTAGAAACAACTATTTCCAACCTGCAATGAGAGAATTAATGGCCCATTCAGTTTCTGTTTGGGAAAGTGATCCAAAAGCATTTAAATATAATCCAGTAGGTTACATGCAAATCTCACCTGAAGTTATGCATGAAGATGTAAGAAGTATTTACGAACAACAAAAAGCTATTGGTTACGAATCTGTTTTCATTGAAGGTGAAAAAGATTGCATGAATTACATGAAGGGAATTTTTGATGATTGGCAAGCACAAGGAATAACTTCTGTTCTTCACGAGAAAAAAGGTGGATACGCATTCAATAAAGATTCAATTAAAGCATTAGAGAGTAAAGCAAACAACAACGGAGTAAATGTTCATAAAGGAGTTAAGGTTACAGGATTTAAAAGAGGAAGTAACAGTAATGCTGTTACAGGCGTTGTAACTGATCAAGGAACAATTGATTGTGATCAAGTTGTAGTTGGTGCTGGACCATGGGTTAGAGATTTTTGGAATATGTTAGAACTTCCAAAGACAACTGAGATTAAAGGTAAAGATGGAAAATCACATGAAGTTGAAATGTGGAAGTACTGGTTTTTACAAGAAGGTGTTTTAGGAGTTGATGCAGATTATTTAAGAACAAACGAAGGTAAACAACCCCCTGTAATTCA
>WTIW01000062.1 GCA_011526385.1 Pelagibacteraceae bacterium
TTAAAGTTGGAAGATATCATTCATTAAAATTAATGGAGCCATTTAAATCAAATTCTATTAAAATAACTATGAGATGTAGTAAAACAAAAATACCAATGGGCCTTGAGGATAATCAAAACAAAATATACGGATTTCAATTTCATCCAGAATCTTTTTTAACAGAAAATGGTAACACTCTTATTAAAAAAATCTTATCAGCTAAGTAATCTTAAAGAAGTTGCATTTAAAGATCTTTGGGGATCCAGAGGTGTATTTACAACAATGCGAATGGTTGGAAAACCTTCCAAGTTAATATTGTTAAAACCACATATTGAAAACTTAATTAAATCTACAAAAAAATATGAAATTAGAAAAAAAAACTTAAAGAATATTATTTTAGATCTAATTAAGAAAAATACACTTTACAAAGGTCCTGATAATTTATTTAGAATTGCTTTAAATAAAAAACTAATATCTATATCTATAAGAAAAAGACCAAAGCTTAAAAAAAATTTTAGTCTTTTATTGTTTAAATATAAAAGAGTTGAGCCAAATTATAAAAATCTTTATTACAAAAAAATTTTAGCAAAACTTAGTAAGGTTGACTCATCTAAATTTGATATTGCTTTAGTTGCTAACAATAAAATATTAGAAACTGGTACTTCAAATTTAGTTTTTGTTAAAAATGGAAAAATTTTTTCTCCAAAAAATAATTGTTATTTTGGAAATACACTTAAGTTTATAAGTAAAAAAGTTAAAATTAATTTTAAAGATGTATCAATTAAAGAAATTAAGGATTATGAAGAAATAATTCTTATTGGATCAGGAAAGGGAGTTACATCAGTATCAAAAATAGATGAATTAAAATGGAAAAGTCGAAATAATGTTTCCTTTAATAAACTTAGAAAAATATATAATACTCTAATTTAAATATGAGAGATCCTAACAATCCTTGTTTATTCTGTGATTCAAAAAAAAGTGGTATTGCTCACGAAAATGATCTTGCTTATGCAAGTTACGACTCTTATCCTGTTTCTGATCATCACTGTTTAATAATTCCTAAGCGACATATTAAAGACTATTTTGACATGACTAATGATGAGTTGATTGCATGCAATGATCTTATCCAAATAGTTAAAAATGAAATTCTAAGTAAAGATATTAATGTAAAAGGATTTAATATTGGGACAAATGCTGGAAAAATTGCAGGTCAATCTATAATGCATTGCCATATACACTTGATACCAAGAAGAGAAGGTGACGTTGATAACCCCCAAGGTGGGGTAAGATCAGTAATTCCTAATAAACAACATTACAAACGTAAACCGTAAGTTGTTATTAATGACAATATTGACCAATAGTTTTAGTTGAACTCTTTATTTAACTAGATTAGAAAATCTCAAACTAACTTTATAAATAATTAAAAATTATGTTATCTACAAATCCTTTTTCAATTTTAGCTGAAACAGTTTCACCTTTTGCAATGCAAAGCTTCATAATTGCTATGGTAATTTTGATTGCAGCAGGAACAATTATACAGATGATTGTTCATAAAAATGTTACTTATTTTTTTAACAATGCAAAAAAAGCAAAAGCTAATGCTGTTAAGGAATTGAGTTCAGGAGAAAGAGCTTCAATTATCGCAAAGACAACAGTTTATGATATCGGCACAACTGCAGAACTTGGATTTGGAAAAAGAAGACTTGCACATGTTCTTGGAATGTATGGAACAATATTATTTTGGGTTGCATCAGCAGTTTTAGTATTCTGTTATACAGGAGCTGATAAACCTACTTCATCTACTTGGTCTATGGTTTGGCATGTAGGAGCAATACTTACATGTGTTGGTGGTTATTGGTTTTGGTTTTTTTTAAGAGTAGATGTATCTGCGGAAGCGCATCCTTGGTACAGAATAATTAAAGCTGATTTATTTGTTTTAGCTTTATTAGCTTGTTCGACTTTTGGTTTGTTGTGGTCTTACACACAATCTAATGGTCAAGCAGGATTATCTTATTTATTTTTGACTTTATTTGTTCTTTCAAATTTAGTTTTATTTGGAGGAGTTTATTGGTCTAAATTTGCACACATGTTTTATAAACCTGGTGCAGCAAT
>WTIW01000087.1:0-1828 GCA_011526385.1 Pelagibacteraceae bacterium
CCTCCAGTAATTTCTTCACCTTTTTCTGCTAATTTTTTTAGTATGGCAAAATATATTTCTTGCCTTCTCAAAGTGCTCGCATTTTCAATCCCAAGGTTTTCTGCCTCAGTGATAAGTTTTTCCGAGCTTTTTTCTTTTAATTCTTGAATATTCATATTTGGGGGAGTTATTTGTTAGATGGATTTAATATATATATTAGTATTAAAATTTCAAGTTTATATAGGTTTAAAAATTACAATAAATACAATCAGTATTAATAAAACTGTTGGAATTTCGTTAATAATTCTGAAGAATTTTGAAGATTTGGTATTAGTGCCATCTTTAAGAGATTTCATGCATTTGCCTAGATACTCATGATATGCTGATAGGATTATTACAAAAAGAAGCTTAATTTGTAGCCATAGTGCAGACAAAACTTCAAAACCATTGATATAAATTAATATAAAGCCAAACAACCAGGAAACTATCATCGCTGGCCTCATTATGTAAAAATATAGCTTTCTCTCCATTGTCTCAAAAATTTCTGTTGTTTCTTTTTTTTGATAATTTTCAACGTGATAAACAAAAATTCTTGGAAGATATAAAAGGCCTGCCATCCAAGATACAACAGCTATTAAATGCAAAGATTTAAATAATAAATAATAATTCATTTATAAATTTTTATTTACCAAGTGTCTTAGTAATTCTATGTGATCTTTGTTATCATTAAGACATGGCACTAATTCAAATTTATCTCCGCCTGCTTTTAGAAAACTTTCTTTGCCTTGAATCGATATTTCTTCTAAAGTTTCGACGCAATCAGAAGCAAAACCAGGACATATAACTAGAATATTTTTTTTTCCTTCTTTTGGAAGATTTTCTAAAGTTTTATCTGTGTATGGTTGAAGCCATTCTTCAGGGCCAAACCTCGATTGAAATGTGGTTTTTATATTTATTTCCTTAAATTTCTCCGAAATGAGCCTAGTGGTTTTATGACAATAGCAATGATAGGGATCACCTTTGTCAAAATATTTTTTTGGTATTCCATGATAGGAGGCAACTATTAAGTCTGGCTTCCAATTAATTTCAGATAATTTAATTTTAAGAGAATTTACAAGAGCATCTATATATAAAGGTTCAGACTCATAATGAGGTATAATTTTTAAACTTGGTTGCCACCTCATATTCATTAAAGTTCTATATACCTCATCACACACTGTAGCCGTAGTTGCTGCAGCATATTGTGGATAAAGAGGGACAACAATCAAATGTTCACATCCTTTCTCATGTAAATTGGAAATTTTACTTTTTATACTTGGATTTCCATATCTCATTGCATAATCGATAAAAACATCATCTTTTTGAATTAAATTAGACAATTTTTCAGCTTGCTTCTCGGTATAGTATCTTAATGGAGACATGTTTTCTTTTTGCATCCATATTTCTTTATACGCTTTAGCAGTTTTGGCTGGTCTAAAGGTTAATATAAATAAATTAAGTATAATTTTCCAAATAAATGGATTTACTTCTATAACTCTTTTATCTGAAAGAAATTCTTTTAAATATCTTCGAATGTCTAGCCAACTAGTTGAGTCTGGTGTTCCAAGATTTACTAACAATATTCCTGTTTTTCCAAAATTTACTTTTGGGTGATTTTCCATTACTTAAATTCTCTTACAGTGTTAACCAATATATCAACCATTTCTATTTTCGTTTCTGGTTTGATTCCATGACCTAAATTAAAAATATATGGGTGATCCTTAAATGTGTTAAGATAATACTTAATTTCTTTTTCTAAATTACTTTTATCGGTTAGTAAAATTTCAGGATTAAGCCCACCTTGCACTGG
>WTIW01000087.1:1928-4703 GCA_011526385.1 Pelagibacteraceae bacterium
TTTATTTTTTTTGATGTAATATTTATAGCTTTATAAACAGAGTTAAGTCTAAAAGAAAAATCAACTTCATCTATATTTCTGAATTTATCTAGATCTAATTCTCCTAACTTAGGACCAAAGTTTTTTTCAAACTCAACTTTTTGAGTGAGCCCATAGGGAAGCATTAATATATCTGAAAATATTATAGCCGCATCGAAATTAAATCTTTCAATAGGTTGTAATGTTATCTCGGATGCTAAATTTTCACTTAAACAAAGTTTTATGAAATCAGGATTTTGCTTTCTTATTTCCCTAAATTCAGGAAGGTATCTTCCTGCCTGTCTCATTAACCACACACAATTAGTAGAAGTACTTTTTTCTACAATACATTTTTGTATAGGGGTCATATATAAATAGATTAATAATTATTTATTGTATTAGTATTATGTAATGTGAATTACGTAAATTATCCATTTTACACACTTAATTAACATCTTATTAACATTTTGGTCACTGATTTAATCGTAATTATTCAATATTTTTAAGTTTTTAACAATAAACTTTAAATTCTATTATTTTTTATCAACATTTTAAAAATATCTTAATTAACCACTAATCAATTCAATAAAAACTCAATTATCCTAATAAATTCAATTATTGTTATTTGGTTAATAATTTATAAACATTTTATACATGAAAAATGAACACCAAATTTATCTGATTTCAGACTCAACAGGAGAAACGATTGATAGAATTTTCGCTGCCCTTAGGGCTCAATTTTCTAATTTTGAATATGAACTAAACCATTTTTCCTTCACAAGAACAGAAAATCAAATTCAAAAGATCTTAGAAAACGCAAAAAAAAAAGAAAATCCAATTATATTATATACAATTGTTAATAGTAAACTTGCTAAATACTTGTCAGATGAATCCCAAAAAAAACAAATACCATGCTTTGGGGTTTTGGGTGATTTGATACTTAATTTTTCTAAAATTTTAAACCAAAGAGCATCCCATCAACCTAGCGGCCAGCACGTTCTTGATGAAGAGTATTATCAAAGAATCGAAGCAATTCAATTTACAATGAATCATGATGACGGGAATCAAATTGATGACATAGAAAAATCCGACATCATTTTACTTGGGGTAAGTAGGACTAGTAAAACACCAACATCCATATATTTGGCAAACAAAGGGTTTAAAACATCAAACATTCCCTTAGTAAATGAAAATTCCATACCTATAAAATTAACAAGTAAAAAAATTAAATCATGCATAGTAGGATTAACCACAGAGGCCGAAAGATTATTTGATATTAGAAAGAATAGGTTAACAAGCTTAAAAGAAAACGAAAATACAGAATATATTGATCTAGATAAAATACGTTTAGAAGTTGAAAATTCTAAAAAAATTTTTAAAAAAAATCAATGGCCAACAATTGATGTAACCAGAAAATCCGTCGAAGAAACTGCTGCATCAATTATAAAAATATATGAAATAATGAATAAATGATCAAAATAATTTTAGCCTCCAAAAGCAAAGTAAGAAAAGATATATTAAATAAAAATAAAATTGAGTGTGAAGTAATACCTTCAAACGTTGATGAGGATCCTGTTAAAGACGGTTTAATTTCCGAGGGAGCAACCCCCGAAATCATATCAAAAAACTTAGCTGAATTAAAAGCTAACAAAGTAAGTTTGAATAAAAATGATCAATTTGTTTTGGGCGCAGATAGTGTAATTGATTTGGATGGTGAATTAATATCAAAACCTGGCTCAAGAAAAGAAGCTTTGGAAATATTAAAAAAACTTAATGGCAAACCCCATAAATTGATTAGCTCAGTTTGCATATCACAAAACAACAGAATGATTTGGAATTACACTGATAGAGCGACACTTTTTATGAAAGAGTTTTCTGAAGATAATCTTATAGATTATTTGTCAAAAATTTCTGATGAAGCGCTTTATGCTTATAATGTTTATCAAATAGAAGGGGAGGGAAGAAATTTATTCGAGAAAATAGAGGGTGATGAAGATACAATTATGGGATTACCAATTAAAAAAATAAAAGAGTTTTTAGAAAATTATAAATGAAAAAGTATGTTGTTATAGGAAATCCGATTGAACATTCACTCTCGCCAAAACTACATGGCTATTGGTTTAAAAAATATGGGATTGATGCAATATATGAAAAAGTGCAGGTTTTAGATGCAGAATTAGAGCAAGTCATTTCTAAAATAAAAAAAGGTGAAATTAATGGAGCGAACGTAACAGTTCCATATAAATCAAAAGTAATTAAGTACTTAGATGCTTTGAGCGAAGATGCTGAAGAAACGCAATCTGTTAATACAATTTATAAAAAAGAAGATAAAATTTATGGAGCTAATACTGATACAGTTGGTTTTGAACAATCATTATTTGAAAAACATAGTAATATAAAAAATAAACAAGTATTAATTTTGGGTGCAGGTGGAGTTACACCATCAATAATATGCGTTTTACAAAAATTAAAAGTTAATAAAATTTTAATTAGCAACAGAACAAAAGATAATGCAGAAAAATTAAAAGAAAAGTTTACAAATATTGATGTTGTAAACTGGGGTGAAACACCGTCAGCTGATTTTATAATAAATACCACAAGTGTAGGGTTACACTCGAATGATCTTATAAATATAGATTATGATAAAATCGGAACAAATAAATTCTATTATGATGTAATTTATAAACCTTCAAAAACCAATTTTCTTCGTGAAGCTGAGAAACGTGGAAATAAAATAGAAAATGGTAAATTAATGTT
>WTIW01000087.1:4803-6018 GCA_011526385.1 Pelagibacteraceae bacterium
AAAAAAATATCAAAAATTGTTCATCCATTAGTTCGTTTAGAGATGAAAAGGTTTTTAAGAAGAAATGCGAAAAAGAAAATGGTTATTCTGGACATCCCTTTGTACATTGAAAATCAACTAAACCAAAGAAAAGATATTTTAATTTATGTTGATGCAAAGAAAAAAGAAATCGAAAAAAGACTAAAGAAAAGAAAAGGCTATAACAAAAAAATTTTGGAAAGTTTAAAAAAAATTCAGATGCCAAAATCTAAAAAAAAAAAGAAAGCTGATTACATAATTAAAAATACTTTCAATCCCAGCAAATTAAATAAAAATATAAATAATATAAAAAAAAAAATATTAATTAAATGAAAGAGATAGTTTTAGATACAGAGACAACAGGATTATCAGTAAGAGATGGCCATAGAATTGTTGAAATTGGATGTATTGAAATTGATAATCTTATTCCAACAAAAAACATATTTCATTGTTATTTAAATCCAGAGAGAAAAGTTTCTGAAAAAGCTTTTGAAGTTCATGGGTATTCAGATGAATTTTTATCAGATAAAAAAAAATTTAATGAAATTGCAGATGAATTTTTAGATTTTATTAGAGATAAAAAAATTATTATTCATAATGCTGAATTTGATATTTCCCATCTTAATAATGAATTAAATTTAGCCGGTAAACCTAAAATAAAAAAAGAAGACACAATTGATACACTTGATATTGCACGCAATAAGTTTCCTGGCTCCGGAATAAGTTTAGATGCATTATGTAAAAGATTTAGAATAGATAATTCAAAAAGAGAAAAACATACTGCTTTGATCGATTGTGAATTACTAGCAAAAGTTTATATAAACCTTTTAGATCAAAAAGAACCTAAGCTTAATTTTTCAAATTCAAATGAGAAGATTTTATTAGAAGAAAGTGGAATTAAAAAAGATTATTCTAAAAAGATAATATACCCTTCGCAAGATGAACTTAAAGACCATAAAGAGTTTCTAAAAAAAGATCTAAAAAAGAATTTTTTTTAACCTTATCTTTTTTGATATAATTTTAAAAAATCTATATTTCCTGAAATATTAATTTCAGGAAACCCTGATTTTTTTAGTATTTGAATAAAACTTTCTTGTATTTCTGGATATACATCAATTTGTAAATCACAAAGTATGAATTTTTCCATTTGATCTTTATTTGGGTTTTCTTCTTCAATTTGAACCACAGTTGAATAAA
>WTIW01000087.1:6118-8333 GCA_011526385.1 Pelagibacteraceae bacterium
GCAAAAGTTAAAGCAGCACCAGAAATTATTTCATAAATTGGCACTTCATTTCTTAATAACTGCGACATACCAGATTTTAATGTGTTAAATCCCTCGTACCTTGCATAGGCTACCCCTACTATTGCGGTTACTAATATTAAAGCAATAGTATTAAAGGCGCCAACAGCAGAGCCAATTTTTATAAAAAGGTAAATTTCTAGTAATGGAATAGATAAAATTAAAATAAGCACTGAGTTCATTTGTCTATAATGTAAATTGCTGGTTGAAATTAGGCAACATAGTAAATATTATTATCTTATGAGTTATAGCTTTGAATACATCGATATCATACTGCTTGCAATGATTGCTGGCTTCATCTTTCTTCGATTAAGAGGAATTTTGGGTAAAAAAACTGGGTACGAAGAGGATATAAATCAAAGCTTTCCCCATGAGGAACCGATAGTCAAGCCTGTAGTTAAACTAAATGCAGAAACATTTGATGAAAATGCAAAAAAAGAGTTTTTAAAAGGGGCTAAAATTGCCTATGAAACAATCGTTACAAGTTTTTCAGAGGGTAAATTAAAAGATATAAAATCTTTGCTTGCTAAAGATGTATACGATCAGTTTGATCAAGCGGTGAAAGATAGAAAAACAAAAAACCTTTCATCAAATACTACATTTATTGGAATTAATTCTGCAGAAATTAAAAATCATGAACAAAATAAAAATATGCTTGAGGTTACAGTAGAGTTTGTGAGTGAAATTATATCTCACATAAAGGACAAAGAAAATAAAACTGTTTCAGGAGATCCTGAGAAAATTAAAAAAGTTCATGATATATGGAAATTTTCTAAAGATAGTAGATCTATAAATCCTAATTGGGTTTTGATAGACACACAAGCTTAGTTGACAAATAAACTTTCAGATAAAGATAAGAAAGACTGGCAAAAATTCATAGAAAGTTCTGATAAGCTAGACAACAAAGAAAAAGAATTACCCACAAGAGCTGAAAGATTAGAAAAAACTATAGATCTTCATGGTTTTACTTTAGAGGAAGCAAATTCTAAGATTTTAGAGTTCATAGAGGAATGCTTCGAAAAAAATATATCAAAAATAAATATTATTACAGGAAAAGGATTGAGATCCAAAAATATAGATGATCCTTATCAATCTCAAGATTTAAGTATATTAAAACACTCTGTTCCAAACTTTATTAAAAATAATAATCAATTAATGTCAAAAATTATCAAAATAGATTTTGATGCTGTTCAAAGTCCTTCTAGAGGCAACTTTGATATTTATTTAAAAAAAAAATCTTAATTGATGATCAAAAAATCAAAAAATAGAATCAAAGCTAGAATAAGAAAAAGTAAAATTGATATTAAAAAAAATATCGATAACTTTTTTGAATGGGTCAAAGGTGCAAAACTTGTCGAGCTTACTGAATGTAATCCTGACGAAGATCCAGTTAGACCTGAATTAGACAATAAATTCAGAACTGGTTATGGCAGAAAGATATATGGTGTTCAGTATCAAGGAGAAATTCATGCTGTTATGTGTTTTGCTTACACAAATATAATCCCAAGAAGTGTTGATGAACTAGAGAAATTAAGCACAGATGCTTTTTTGCAAAGTGCAATGAGAGATCAAAAGGGTGGTCAAATAGCAGTTGCATATACTGTTTGGTCTAAAAAAAAAGGTGGAGGAAAATTAATAGTTAAAGAAGTATTTAAAAAAATTAAAAAATCAAATCATTTAAATAGATTGGTAACTCTTTCGCCACTTACAGAAATGGCAACCTCTTTTCATGAGAGAAATGGTGCAAAATTAGTTCAAGTGAATGAAGAAACGCAAAATTTTGAGTATAAAATTATAAAATAAATTTCGATAAATCAGTATCTTTCACCAACTCACCAATATTTTTCTTAATGTATTCAGAGTCTACTGTAATTTTTTCACCTGCTCTGTCTGTTGCGGTAAAACTTATTTCGTCTAATACTCTTTCAATAATTGTATGAAGTCTTCTTGCCCCTATATTTTCAACGGTTGTATTAACTTCACTTGCAATATTAGCTATTGTATCTATGCCATCATCTGTGAATTCTAAATCAACATTTTCAGTTTTAAGCAATGCTTTGTACTGTTTAATTAAACTATTATCTGGTTCTTTTAAAATTCTCTTAAAATCATCACTGTTTAATGCATCTAGCTCAACTCTTATAGGAAGTCTTCCTTG
>WTIW01000023.1 GCA_011526385.1 Pelagibacteraceae bacterium
AATAACATTTGTAGCTTTATTTTTTTTTTTAAATTTATAATTAAGTTTTTTAATATTTGAATTTTTTAAAAGAAGTAAAATAAATTTAACTTTCTTATTACTAAATAAATATTTTTTTTGAAATTTTTTTATAATCTTATTGAAAAAAATCTGTGGCTTTACTATTTTTTTTTTCCATAAATTATTATCTGTTAAAACATTTACACTAATCATTATTATTATCAGAGTAAGCCTTAACTATTTTTGATACCAAAGGATGTCTGACAACGTCTGAATGATCAAAATCAACAACGGAAATTTCATTTAAATTACCTAATATTTTCTTGGATCTATTTAATCCTGATAAAGATTTATTTGGAAGATCAATCTGAGATGGATCTCCATTGATCACAATTTTTGAATTTTCACCTATTCTAGTTAAAAACATTTTAATTTGTGTATCGGTTGCATTTTGTGCCTCATCAAGAATGGCAAATGAATTTTTCAGAGTACGTCCTCTCATAAATGCAAGTGGAGCTATTTCTATATCTCCTATTTCAATTTTTTTTTGTATTTTTTCAAAATCTAAAAGATCGTATAAAGAGTCGTAAAGTGGTCTTAAATATGGATCTACTTTTTCTCTCATATCACCAGGTAAAAAACCTAACCTCTCACCTGCTTCCACAGCTGGTCTTGAAAGAATAATTCTTTCAATTTTTTTCTCTAAAAGCATGGTCAGTGCTACAGCTACTGCTAGGAATGTTTTACCAGTTCCAGCCGGCCCAGCAGATATTACGATGTCGCTTTCTCTTAAAGCTCTTACATAATTTTTCTGCTTTTCTGATCTTGGTATTACGGATTTTTTTGGTGTTTTAATTATATATTCTATGTTTTTATTTGTGTTATTTTTATTTTCTTCAATCATAAATTTATTTACAGACGAAATTATATCTTTTTTTTCAATATTTCCATTTGTAATAAATTGATTAGTTAAAAATTGAACTGCATTTTTAACTAAATTGTTTTTTTCAGGATCGCTTTTGACAAGGATAGAGTTTCCCCTCGAATAAATACTAGTATTGGTTATTTTTTCTAGTTCTTTAAGATTGTTATTAAACTCTCCTACAACTCCTAACAACAAGTTGTTATCCTGAAAAATTATACTTAAAGAATTGTTATCTGAATAAACAAACTTAAGTTCATTATTTAATCTTTTTTGAACAATATTTGTCAAATTAAGCTGCCACCATTTTTTTTTCTATTTTTCCAAATAAACCATTTTGATTTGAATTATTAATTTTGACTTTGACAATTTTTCCCAAACAATCATCTGATCCTTCAAATATAACTGAGGATAAGTATTTATTTCTTCCAAAATATTTGTTTTGATTTTCTAATTTGTTTTCGACTAAAACTTCAACTTCTTGATTTTCCATAGATTTGTTAAGTTCAATTTGATTATTAAACAATTTTTTTTGAATAACAATCAGTCTTTCTTTTGTAATTTCACTATCAATCATTTCAAGATTTGATGCTTTTGTACCTGGCCTTGGACTAAAAATAAAAGAAAACGAGTTAATAAAATTTATTTTTTCTAAAAGATTTAGTGTATCTTTAAAATCTTCATCACTTTCACCTGGATAACCAATTATAAAATCACTCGAAAATTTAATTTTATCATTAATTTTCATTAATTTTTTATAAATATTTAAATAATCTTCAACTTTATGTTTTCTATTCATTAAATTTAAAATTTTGTCTGAACCACTTTGAATAGGCAAATGAACAAATGGCATTAATTTTTTACTTGTTGAATAACAATCTATTAGATCATCTGTCATGTCTCTAGGATGAGAGGTAGTGTATCTTATCCTTTCAAGTTCAGAATATTTATCCAGCTTATTGATTAAATCTGAAATTCTAAACTCTTTGCCATTATTTAAAAATGAATATGCATTTACATTTTGTCCTAAAAGAGTGATTTCCTTTGCACCATTTTTTATTAGTGTCTCAGCCTCATTAATAATTTGATCAAATGGTCTAGAATATTCTGGTCCTCTTGTATACGGGACAACACAAAAAT
>WTIW01000121.1 GCA_011526385.1 Pelagibacteraceae bacterium
GCAGGTTTCTATTATTGGTTTGGAAAAATGTCTGGATATGATTATTCAGAAGCATTAGGAAAAATTCATTTCTGGCTAACTTTTATAGGTGTAAACTTGATATTCTTCCCACAGCATTTCTTAGGACTTGCGGGTATGCCAAGAAGATATGCTGATTATCCAGATGCATTTGCTGGCTGGAATTATATTTCATCTATTGGTTCATATGTGGCTGTTGCTGGATTGGCAGTTTTCTTTGTTAACTTAATTTATGCTTTTGTTAAAAAGAAAAAAGCTGCACAAAATCCGTGGGGCGAAGGTGCAACTACTTTAGAATGGACTGTACCATCACCGCCAAACTTCCATACTTTTGAAGAGTTACCAAAGTTTGAGGATGATGCGAGTACTTCAAAATCTCATAGCTAGATTTTTGAAAATGAAATTTGATGTCTAACTTAGGTACAAAGAAGAGAAACTTATCACAAGAAGATTTATTTAACTTCTCTGAGTTATTTAAATTAATGAAACCAAGAGTAATGTCTCTTGTAATCTTTACTTGTGCAGTTGGCTTACTTACAGCACCAATTGGTATATCTACTAAAGATGCAATCATCGGAATATTACTTGTCTCTATAGGAGCAGGAGCAGCTGGTGCATTGAACATGTGGTACGAGTCTGATCTTGATGCACTGATGACAAGAACTTGTCTTAGACCAATTCCTACAGGGAAAGTAAATAGAAATCAGGCTTTAATTTTTGGAATAACTTTATCTTTTATATCAGTAATAGCTTTAGATTTTTTTTCTAACAGATTATCAGCAAGTTTACTTTTGTTTACTATCTTGTTTTATGTTTTTGTTTATACAATTTGGCTTAAGAGAAAAACACCTCAGAATATAGTCATTGGTGGTGCCGCTGGCGCACTTCCACCTGTAATTGGATGGACAATAGCAACAAACTCGCTTTCTCTAGAACCACTAACATTTTTTTTAATAATATTTTTTTGGACTCCATCACATTTTTGGGCTTTAAGCCTTTATAAGTCAGATGATTATAAAAAAGCTAAAATTCCAATGTTGCCATTAACAGATGGAATAGAAAGCACAAAAATAAATATATTTGTTTATTCTTTATTAATGGTTCCTGTAATTATTTTTCCATTTATAATTAATTTTGTAGGACTTACTTTTTTAGTTCCTTCATTAATTTTGACATTTTATTATAACTATTTATGTTACGAGTTATTTAAAACTAAGAAAAACAAGTTTGATGCAAAAAAAGCTAAATCTATATTTGGATACTCAATCTTATATTTATTTTTAGTATTTGTATTATTTTTAATAGATAAAATTGTATGATCGAACCAGATAAAAAAACTAAAAGAAAAAATGTCATTACAGCATTAGTTATAATTGCTTTTATGATATTTTTGTTCTTATTTACTCTGTACAATACTGGAGTTTTTAATAGAGCTATATAATGACAAGTAAAAAGAATTTAACACCAATTTTATTAGCAGGAGTATTTGTTTTAATGCTAGGATTGTCTTATGCAGCTGTTCCATTGTATGACCTTTTCTGCAGGGTAACAGGTTTTGGTGGAACTACTCAAGTTTCTAAAGAGGCTCCAAAAATAGTATTAGATAAAGTCGTCAGTGTCAGATTTGATACAAATGTAAATAACTTACCATGGGACTTTAAAGCTAAGTCAAATGTAATGGATGTCAAAGTAGGGCAAGTAAATAAAATTGAATTTGAAGTAGAAAATTACGGAGATGAAACTACCTATGGTGTAGCAAGTTTTAATGTATCTCCATCAAGTTTTGGAAAATATTACAGTAAATTAGGATGTTTTTGTTTTGAAAAGCAGGAACTAAAACCTGGAGAAAAAGCAACATATGTGATGACATTTTATCTTGATCCAGAGCTTGTAAATGATCCATCCACAAGCAAGCTTGAAGATGTAACTATGTCATATACTTTTTTCTCGACAGATTATTATAAACAGTCATAAATACAGAATATGTCAGCAGAAAAAAAACATGATTACCACTTAGTTGATCCAAGTCCTTGGCCAATTTAT
>WTIW01000065.1 GCA_011526385.1 Pelagibacteraceae bacterium
ATGCAAAAATATAATTGGAATTATCCAACAACCATGTGGGTTGGTCAAGATCGAATAAAAGATTTAGGAGAAGCTTGTAAAAATTTAAATATTAAAAAACCTTTACTTGTAACCGACAAAGGTCTTGCTTCATCAGATATTATTAAAAATAGCTTATCAAATTTAAAACAAGTTGGATTTGAAGTTGAATTATATTCAAATGTAATAGGCAATCCAACAGGCACAAATGTAATTGAAGGTGTTGAAAGCTATAAAAAAAATAACTGTGATGGAGTGATTGCATTTGGTGGAGGAAGCGGACTTGATGTTGGAAAAGCAATTGCTTTTATGTCAGGTCAAAGCTTATCCATTTGGGATTTTGAAGATGTTGGAGATAATTGGACAAAAGCAAATTCAGATAAAATAGCACCTATTATTGCTGTTCCAACTACAGCTGGAACAGGATCAGAAACAGGAAGAGCTTCAGTTATTTTAAATGAAGAAACGGGAGTTAAAAAAATAATTTTTCATCCAAAGTTTTTACCTTCAATTGTAATTCTAGATCCATTGTTAACAGTTGGTTTACCTTCAAAAATTACAGCAGCTACAGGAATGGATGCATTAGCACATAATTTAGAAGCATATTGTGCACCTGGATTTCATCCAATGGCAGATGGAATTGCTTTAGAAGGAATGAGATTAATAGATAAATGGTTACTTGTTGCTGTTAAAGATGGATCAAATATAGATGCAAGAATGAATATGCTTACAGCTGCTAGCATGGGATCAACTGCATTTCAAAAAGGATTAGGTGCCATTCATTCACTAAGCCATCCAGTTAATGCATTAAATAATGTTCATCACGGCTTATCTAATGCAATTTTTATGCCTTATGTTTTAACTTTTAATAAAGATGTGATTGAAGAAAGAATTATTAAAATCTGTGAATATTTAGAATTTAAAAATAAATCTTTTGAAGAATTCTTGAATTGGGTTTTAGATTTAAGAAAACAATTAGATATTCCTCATAAACTCTCTGATGTTATAAAAGAACAAGACTTTGATATTGAACGTTTATCTAAAATGGCATTAGAAGATCCATCGACAGGTGGCAATCCTAAAAAATTGTCTGTTGATGATATGAAAGTTATGTATGAACATAGTATGTCAGGTAAATTATTTTAAATTTGGTGTGTGATAAATTTAGAATTAAATCAAAATCAAATTAATCAATTTAACGAAAATGGTTTTTTAATTATTGATAAATTTATAGATTTAGAATTTATTGAAAAATTAAAAAGTAGATTTGAGCCTTTATTTAAAGGTGAATTTGAAACGGGGATTGAACCAGATGAGTGGAATTGGAAATTTGGTGATCCAGAAGATTTAACTCGTCAAATTTGTAATGGATGGAAAGCCGATCATTTAATTAAGCAGTTTGTTTGTCATGAAATTGTTGGAAAAAGTTGTTCAACTTTAATGAATTGGGGAGGGGCTAAATTAGTTCAAGATAATGTTTTATGGAAACCTCCAAAAGGTAAAACACTTGGATATCATCAAGATGCTGCTTATGATGATTGGTTGATACCACAAACTATGATGACTTGCTGGATGTCCTTAGATAATACATCTGAGAAAACTGGAACCTTAGAATATGTCAAAGGTTCACATAAGTGGGGACTTCAACCTCCTAAAGGAGAGTTTCATTCACCAGAAGATTATAAAGAACAATTAAATTTATTTGCAAAAGAAAATAATAAAGAGATTGATATTGTTTATGTCGAAGTTCCTGCTGGTGGTGTTTCTTTTCACCATGGTTTTACTTGGCATGGATCTGGAATAAATACTTCAGACGAACATAGAAGGGCAATAGTTTCACATTGTGTTCCTTATGATGCAAAGTTTCATCCAACTAATGATGGTGGAACTGCAAAGACATATAAAAAATACAAACAAAATAATAGCGATGAATTGGATGAAAAATATTTTCCATTGCTATGGAAAAAGAATTAATGAGCAATTTATATCATAAAGATATCTATGATTTTGATAATCCAGTCAAAAGTTATTGGGA
>WTIW01000108.1:0-28769 GCA_011526385.1 Pelagibacteraceae bacterium
TTGATGACAATGGTAATCCTTTATGGAGAATGGGTCCTTCACCGAAAGGTCCTTACTGGGATGAAGGTATGAAGCTTGGATATCAAGATGCTGGATCATGGACTTTATTTAAGTCTACTCCAGTTGAAAGAAGAAAAGCTGCATGGTTATACGCTCAGTTCGTTGTATCAAAAACTGTGTCTCTAAAGAAAAGCCACGTTGGTTTAACAATCATTAGAGATAGCGATATCAACCACAAATCTTTCACAGAGAGAGCTCCAAAATTAGGTGGATTAGTAGAATTCTACAGATCACCTAACAGAGTATTGTGGTCACCTACAGGTATTAACGTTCCGGATTATCCGAAACTTGCACAAATCTGGTGGCAACAAATTGGAGATGTAAACTCAGGTGCGTTTACTCCACAACAAGCTATGGATCGTCTTGCAGAAGAGATGAACTTAGTTATGTCACGTATGGAAGCTGCTGATAAAGCTAACAATACGTACGGTGGATGTGGACCAAGATTGTCTGAACCAAAAGGCGCAAGCTACTGGTTAGGTCAACCTGGATCACCAAAAGCACAACGTGATGAAAAACCACAAGGTAAAACAGTTCCTTACGAAAAAGCTTGGAACTAATTTTATTTTGTAAATAAATTCAAATACAAGAAGGGCGTAAACACGCCCTTCTTTCAAAATTTAATCTAAATAAAATTATGAGTTTAGAACTTAAAAACGTTGAAAAAAAAGTTGGATTAGAAACTCATATTTATCAAACAAATTTAAAACTAGAAAAGAATACAATTAATGTATTGTTAGGATCTACTTTAGCAGGAAAAACAACCTTGATGCAGATAATGGCTGGTTTAGATAAACCAACCAACGGAGAGATTTGGTTTAATGATAAAAATGTTACAGGAGTAAAAGTTCAAAAAAGAAATGTATCAATGGTTTATCAACAATTTATCAATTATCCGAATTTCAATGTTTATGACAACATTGCATCTCCTTTAAAAATATCTGGAGTTAATAGTGAAGAGATTAAAAATAGAGTTGGTAAAGTTGCAGAATTATTGAAACTTTCACCAATGCTTAACAAAAGACCTAATGAATTGTCAGGAGGACAACAACAAAGAACTGCACTTGCAAGAGCTTTAGTTAAAGACTCTGATTTAATCTTACTTGACGAACCTTTAGCAAATTTAGATTTTAAATTAAGGGAAGAATTAAGAGAGGAATTACCAAAACTATTTGAAGATAGAGATTGTATTGTTGTATATGCAACAACAGAACCTTCAGATGCCTTATTGATTGGTGGATATACTGCAACTTTATTAGAAGGAAAAGTTGTTCAGCATGGAAAAACTTTAGATGTTTATAACAAACCTAATAGTTTGCATTCTGCACAAGTATTTAGTGATCCCCCAATGAATATTGCCAAAATTAAAAAAAGTGGAGATACATGCTCTCTTTTATCAGATGAGGTTAAATGGAAAATTAACTCTAAACTTAAGGATGGAGAATACAAAGTTGGTATTAGGCCTCATAATATTACTACATATAAAGAAGGACAAAACTCATTAGAGATATCAGGCAAAGTTTTGATATCTGAACTAAGTGGTTCAGAGAGCCTTATACACTTTACCAATGGAGATCTAAGTTGGGTATCTCTTTCAAATGGAATACATCAAAAAAATGTTGGAGAGGAAACTAAACTTTTTATGAATTCAGATGAGTTTTTATATTTCGATGAAAATAACAAATTGGTAAGCAATGTCTAAAATTACACTTCAAAATTTAAGCCATAGTTATTTAAAAACACAAAATCAAAAAGAGGATTGGGCACTTAGAAATGTAAATATAGAATGGCAAGATGGAGGAGCTTACGCTCTTCTTGGACCATCTGGTTGTGGAAAGACAACTTTGTTAAATATTATTTCGGGATTGCTTCAACCAACTGAGGGACAAATTTTATTTAATGGTGAAGATGTAACCAATAAAAATCCTGTTGAAAGAAACATTGCTCAAATATTTCAATTTCCAGTTATTTACGATACAATGTCAGTATTTGATAATTTAGCTTTCCCATTAAAAAATAGAGGAATTTCTCAACAAGAAATAGATCAAAAAGTAAATGAAATTGCAGAAATGTTAGAGCTTACCTCTACGCTGCATAACAGAGCCTCAGGTTTAACAGCCGATGGCAAACAAAAAATTTCACTGGGAAGAGGTCTTGTTCGATCAGACGTTAATGTAATTATGTTTGATGAACCATTAACTGTGATTGATCCTCACTTAAAATGGATTTTAAGATCAAAATTAAAAGAACTTCATCAAAAAATAAATAGAACTATGATTTATGTAACACATGATCAGACAGAAGCATTAACATTTGCGGATCAAGTTGTGGTTATGCACGAAGCTGAGATCGTTCAGGTAGGAACACCTGTAGAATTATTTGAAAAACCAAAACATACTTTTGTTGGTCACTTTATTGGCTCACCAGGTATGAATATTTTACCTTGCAAAATAGATAATGGAAACATTTCAATTAATGGAAATAAAATTGAGACTAAAGCAAATATAAAAGGAAATAGTTTTTCGAAAACTGAAGTTGGTATTAGACCTGAGTTTGTTGAATTTAACAAAGAAGGATTACCAGTAAAAATTTTAAAAGTTAGCAATACTGGAAGACATAAAATTGTTGATACAGAAAGTGAAAGCGGAAAAATAAAAGTTATAGCAAAACCATCAGATGAAATTCCATCTGGATCAGCATTTTTAAATTTTAATAAAGATTATACATATGTTTATGGAGATAATTGGATAATTGAATAATGAATAAAACTGTAAATCAAAAAGCTTGGTTCTTTGTAATTCCTGTTTTTGTATTGGTTGCTTTCAATGCAATTATTCCTTTAATGACGGTTGTAAACTATGCGTTTCAGGAAACATTTGGAAACAATGTATTTATGTGGGAAGGCACTAGATGGTTTAAACAAATCCTATTATCTGAAAGATTTCATGCAGCACTTGGTAGACAAATATTATTCACTTTAATTATTTTATTTATACAGATCCCATTAGGAATTTTCATAGCACTTACAATGCCTAAAGAAGGTATAGGGGTATCGGTTTGTTTAGTATTGATGTCTATGCCTTTATTAATACCTTGGAATGTTGTTGGGGCAATGTGGAATATATTTGCATTACCAGACATTGGCTTTTTAGGTCACTCCCTTAATGCTTTAGGATTTGATTACAATTTTACTCAACAAAGTGGAGATGCCTGGTTTACAACTGTTTTAATGGATGTATGGCATTGGACTTCTTTAGTTGTGCTCTTATCTTATGCAGGACTAAGATCAATCCAGCCAGCTTATTATCAAGCAGCAGAAATAGATGGTGCAAGTAGATGGTCTGTATTTAGACATATTGAACTACCCAAAATGAAAAAAGTTTTAACAATTGCAATCCTATTAAGATTTATGGATAGCTTCATGATTTATACAGAGCCATTTGTTTTAACAGGAGGTGGCCCTGGTAATGCCACAGCATTTTTATCAATTGATTTAGTTAAAATGGCTTTAGGACAATTTGATTTAGGCCCTGCTGCTGCTATGTCTTTAATATACTTCTTTATTGTACTTACAGTTTGTTGGGTATTTTATAATTTAATGATGAAAAATGAGGGTCAATCATGAAGAAATATAAATGGGTAGTGCCTACCGTATACATAATCTTTTTAATGTTACCAATTTATTGGTTATTAAACATGTCATTTAAAACAACGACAGAGATCATTAATACTTATACTCTTTGGCCAAATGAATTCACATTAGAGAACTACAAAAAAATATTTACTGATAGCACTTGGTACACAGGCTACTTAAATTCAATTTATTATGTGGTTTTAAATACTGTAATTTCAGTTGCAGCTGCTTTGCCAGCTGCTTATGCTTTTTCAAGATATAAATTTTTAGGTGATAAACATTTATTTTTCTGGCTTCTAACTAATAGAATGGCTCCACCTGCGGTATTTGCATTACCTTTCTTTCAGTTTTATTCATCAGTAAATTTATTTGATACTCATGTTGCAGTAGCCTTATCTCATTGCTTGTTCAATATACCTCTAGCAGTTTGGATATTAGAAGGATTTATGTCTGCTGTTCCAAAAGAATTAGATGAAACTGCATATGTGGATGGTTATTCTTTCTGGAAGTTTTTCTTTAAAATATTTATTCCAACAATCACTGCAGGAATAGGAATAACAATGTTTTTCTGTTTTATGTTTTCTTGGGTTGAGTTGCTGTTAGCAAAAACATTAACAGCTGTTGCAGCAAAACCAATTGCAGCAACGATGACACGAACCGCCAGTACCTCAGGCTATGAACTTGGTTTATTAGCTGCTGCTGGAAGTTTAACAATAGTACCTGGTGCAATTGTTATCTACTTTGTAAGAAATTATATCGCGAAAGGTTTTGCATTAGGACGAGTATGATATTTACAAAATTATACGCTGCCGCTGAAACAAATACATGGGGTTCTGTTGGTAAAGCAAAAGAGAAAGGTTTTTTTGATTTTGAATTTATTACTTGGATGGCATGGACATGGCAAACTGCAGCGTTTTTCATTTTTATAGCATGCTGTTTAATTGCAATGACCATATGGGAGAAAAAAAAACCAGGCGGAAGCCCAAGAAAAGGTATTTTAGGATTAGATACCACAAGAGGGGATAGATTATTTGTCTCTTTATTAAGCGCAGCTTATATTCATCTAGGTTGGCTTGGTTTAATTGGGCCCATGTTGTGGATTGCAACGATTATTTCATTTATCTTTGCATTCTTTGTCTTTAGATACGTTTAAAAATTATGAAAAAAATTGTTATTATTGGTGCTGGAGCAATGGGTTCTGCTTTTGCCGTACCATGTGCTGATAACTCTAATGATGTTTATCTGGTAGGGTCATTTTTAGAAGATAATGTAATAGAAAACATCAATAACAGTAATAATATTCATCCAGTTTTAAATTGCCAATTACCAAAAAATATAAAAGTAATTAAATTTTCTGAATTTAATGATGAGATAAAAGAAAATATAGATCTATTAGTTGTTGGAGTTAGCTCAAAGGGTATTGAATGGATAGGGGAAGAGCTTTCAAAATTTTATAAGGATCATACTGATATTCTTTTACTTACAAAAGGATTAGCGATAATTGATAATAAATTTGAAACACTAGCTGAAAAATTGCATAAAATTTTAATTGATAAAGGTATAACCAATGCAAAAATATCAGCTGTAGGTGGTCCTTGTCTTGCAAATGGTTTGGCAAACAGGGTTAAAAGTAGCGTTGTTCTTGCAAATGAAAATATAGAAATTGTAAAAAAAATTGGTGAATACGTTTCAACTGATTATTATTCTACAGAATACTCAGATGATTTAATTGGTGTCGAGGTATGTGCGGCTACAAAAAATATTTATTCAATGTTGATTGGTGCATCCGAAGGACTAAGTGGAGATAATCTTAGCGATGAAATTAAGAATAAATATTTTTTAAATACAGCGGCCTCTTTATTTTATAAATCTTTATCTGAAATGAAAAAACTTACAAAAAAATTAAATGGCAAAGAAGAAACTGCATATGGTTTATCAGGACTTGGTGATTTACATGTAAGCGCTGCTGGAGGAAGAAATAGTAAAATGGGAAATTATCTTGGGCGAGGATTATTATATAAAGATGCAAAAGAAAATCACATGAAAGAAATTACAGTAGAGGGAGCTGAATTGGCATTTCAAATTGGACCAAAGATACTTGCAGAGTTCGATAAAAAAGAATTTCCTTTATTATTTAGTATGCTTGATGCTATCTGTAACAATAAAAAACTTGTAATTAGCTGGTAATAGCTTCAAATTACCTTCAAAACAAATAATTAATCATAAACTGGTATGAGTAAAATATTAATAGTTGAAGGAAACATACAAGAAGATAATCAAAAATTATTAGATTATGGAATTGAAACTCATTCAGAAAGTTTAAAAAAAACAATATCAAATTACACAAAAGAATTAGAAATGGATGTTTTTAATCCTTCATCCGAAAAACTAGATAATAAAATTAATGAACTTGAAAAATATGATGGACTTATTTGGGGTGGTGGTAGCATGCATGTCTATGATGATAAGCCTGAAATAAAAAAACAAATTGAGTTTATGAAAAAATGTTTTGAAAAAATTGAAAAAATTTTTGCTATTTGCTGGGGTATGCAAGTAGCTGTTACAGCAGCTGGAGGAGATGTAAAAAGAGCAACAAATGGAACAAATATTGGAATATCAAATAATATTGAATTAACTGATCAAGGAATTATGCATCCTTTATATAAAGACAAGCCTAAAAAATTTAACACACCGGCTTATAATTATGATGAGGTAGTAACCTTACCTAAAGATACTAAGCATTTGGCATTTAATTCAATTAATAATGTTCAAGGAATTAACTTTAAAGTTAATAATTGTGATATTTGGGGTATCCAATATCACCCAGAAATTACTTATGAAAAAATGATTAGTTTAATTAATTATAGAAGAGAACATTTGTTATCAAATAAAGAAATTTTTAAAAATGAAAGTGATCTAGACACTCATATTGAAAATATTAATGAAATAAACAATCAAACCAAAAAAGAAATTAGAATGAAAGAGGTTGAAAATTGGTTGGATTTTTCGTCTTTAATATAGTTTAGAATGGAAATTTTTAATTTACTTGAATTAAATATTTATGAATTAATTCTTGTTTTTTCAGTAATATTTATTGCTTCAATAGTTAGAGGTTTTACAGGATTTGGCTTTTCTGCCTTAACTATTTCAACATTAAGCTTCATACTTCCACCAATCCAAATAGTTCCAATAATTTTAATTTTAGAGGTATCACTTTCAATATTGATGTTGCCAGTTATAATAAAAAGTATTCAGTGGAAATTTGTATTTTTATTTTTCTCAGGAATTTTATTTGGATCGCCAATAGGTTTGTATATTTTAAGAAATACCTCGCATGAAATTAGTCATTTAATAATTGCAAGTTCAGTAATTATACTCTCTTTGTTATTATTTAGAGGATTTACTAATAGGAAATTAAATAATAATTTTTTTAAAGTTTTAACGGGATTAGTTTCTGGGGTTTGTAATGGTATTGGTACAATTGGAGGATTGCCAGTTGCTATTTATTTATTAGTAATATCGATGCAGAGTGCATCTGTTAGAGCATCACTAGCCGCCTTATTCTTTTTTACTGATACTTATGCTTTTACGATAAGTTATTATACTGGTATTGTAAATGAAGTAGTTTTTTATAGAGCACTTCCTTTGATTTTTATTCTTCCAATCGGTGTTTATATTGGAAATAGATACTTTAAAAAATCAAAAGAAAATGAATTTCGAAAAATAGTTCTGCAATTACTTATTTTAATTTCGTTTATAGCGATTTTAAAAGTTGTTATTTTATAAATTAAAATAAACCTTCAATTTCACCTTTTTCATTTAACTTGATCGAGTCTGCAGCTGGTACCCTTGGTAGCCCTGGCATTGTCATAATAGCTCCACATATAACAACTATAAACTCTGCACCAGAAGATAATCTTACTTCTCTAATTGGCAATACATGTCCAGAAGGTGCGCCCTTTAGATTTGGATCTGTTGAAAAGCTATATTGTGTTTTTGCAACACAAATCGGTAAATTTCCGTATCCCATTTCCTCAAAAGACTTTAATTGATCTCGAACCTTGCTATCAGCAGTAACTTCACTTGCTCTATAAATTTCTTTTGCAACTGTTTCTACTTTTTTAAATAAAGGCGTTGCATCTTCATATAAAAACTTAAATTTAGCTTCATCTTTATCAATTAATTCAACAACATGTGATGCAAGATCTTTTGTTCCTTCGCCGCCATTAGACCAATGAGTGCATAAAGTTGCTTTAACTCCCATTTTTTCACATGAGCTAATTAGTTCTTTAACTTCATTATCTGTATCTGCAACAAAGTGATTTACAGCTACTGCAACAGGTAGTCCAAATTTCTTAACATTCTCTATGTGTCTTTCTAAGTTCACCAAACCTTTTTTAAGAGCATCAACATTTTCATTTTTTAGTTCATCTTTTGCTAGACCACCGTGCATCTTTAATGCTCTAATTGTTGCAACAATAACAACACATGAAGGTTTAAGGTTAGATTTTCTACATTTTATATCTAAAAACTTTTCTGCTCCAAGATCAGCACCAAATCCTGCTTCTGTTACAACATAATCAGCAAGCTTAAGACCTGCTTTTGTTGCAATAACAGAGTTACAACCATGTGCAATATTTGCAAAGGGACCACCATGAATTATTGCAGGATTATTTTCTAAAGTTTGCGTAACATTTGGTCTTATCGCCTCTTTTAATAATACAGTCATAGGACCATGAGCGTTAAGATCTTTTGCAAAGATTGGCTTTTTATCTCTTGTGTATGCAACAGTAATGTTTCCAATTCTTTTTTCTAAATCTTCTAAATTGTTAGCTAAACAGAAGATAGCCATAATTTCAGATGCAACAGTAATATCGAAACCATCTTCTCTTGGAAATCCGTTTGCAACTCCACCTAAGTTGATATTGATAGATCTTAAAGCTCTATCATTCATATCCATTACTCTTTTCCAAGCAACTCGTCTTACATCTATATTTAATTTATTACCCCAGTAAATATGGTTATCAATTAATGCAGATAACAAATTATGCGCCGAAGTAATCGCATGAAAGTCGCCTGTAAAATGCAGATTTATTTGTTCCATTGGAACAACTTGCGCATATCCTCCGCCTGCTGCACCACCTTTCATACCAAAAGATGGACCCAGACTTGGTTCTCTAAGGCAAACAATAGATTTTTTTCCAATTTTATTTAATCCATCATTTAATCCAACCGATGTTGTAGTTTTACCTTCTCCAGCTGGAGTAGGAGTGATTGCTGTTACTAATATTAGCTTTCCATCTTTTTTATCTTTGAGTTCATCTAAATATTCCAAATTGATTTTTGCAATGTGACGTCCCATCGGGCTAAAAGCATTTGGTTCATCTGGCACATTTATTTTAGCTAAAATTTCATTTATAGGTTTCATTTTAGCTTCTCTTGCTATTTGGATATCACTTTTAGACATAAGAATTTTTCTCTAGGTTAAGTTAATGTGGAGAATTCTTAACTCTTTTTAAGAAGTTTTTAAACTTCTAAAAAATATATATATAAAAAATAAGAAAAATATACATTTCTTGCTATAAAATCCTTCTATGCAAAAATATTCTGTTTTTAGTTTAATTAAAAATGCATTTAGTGATCACCAAAACTGGGAAGTTGCATGGAAAGATCCTACGCCAAAAAGTGAATATGATGTTGTTATCATTGGTGGTGGTGGCCATGGTCTTGCAACAGCTTACTATTTAGCAAAAGAACATAAAATTACTAATGTTGCAGTAATTGAAAAAGGATGGATTGGTGGAGGAAACGTTGGAAGAAATACTACAATAGTTCGTTCTAATTTTATGCATGATGCAAATGCAAGATTTAATGAAGCTGGAATGGATATGTGGAGAAACTTAAGCCAAGAATTAAATTTTAACGTCATGTTTTCTCCAAGAGGAATTATTAATCTTGCACATTCAGATGCGCAGATGAATGCTTACGCAAGGAGAGGAAATTCCATGAGATTAAATGGAATAGATGCAAAATTATTAAATAGAGAAGAAGTAAAAAAACTAATACCAATGGCAGATTTTTCCGATGATGTTAGATTTCCAATATTTGGTGGATTAATGCAACCAAGCGCAGGAACAGCAAGACATGATGGAGTTGCCTGGGGCTATGCAAGACAAGCTGATAGTATGGGTGTTGATATTATACAACATTGTGAAGTGGAAGGTTTTGATATTGAAGGTGGAAAAATAAAAGGTGTTAGAACTTCAAGGGGTAATATTAAAGCAAAAAAAGTTGGATTATGTGTTGCTGGAAGCACAAATATTCTTGCTGAAAAATTAAACATGACCCTTCCAATTGAAACACATCTTCTTCAAGCATGTGTTTCAGAACCAGTAAAACCAGTTTTAGATGGAGTTGTTACGTTTGGAGCCGGTCACTTTTATATTAGCCAATCTGATAAAGGCGAGATGGTTATGGGTGGTGACTTGGATGGATATAATAGTTATGCGCAAAGAGGAAATCTTCCTACAATTCAACACGTATTAACTGGCGGGTTAGCGCTGTTTCCATTTTTAAGTAGATTAAAAATGCTTAGAACATGGGGTGGTATTATGGATATGTCTATGGATGGCTCACCTATAATTGATAAAACACATATTGATGGATTATATCTTAATTGTGGTTGGTGTTATGGTGGATTTAAATCAACACCTATTTCAGGATGGACATTTGCACATACAATTGCACAAGATAGATTACACGAATTAAATGCTGATCTTACATTAAATAGATTTTCTAGTGGATATCTTTTAGATGAAAAAGGTTTGGGTACTAAAACTTGGATATCATAAATTATGCTTCATATTAAGTGTCCCTACTGCGGATTAAGAGCGCAAAAAGAATTTGCATATGGTGGAGATGCAACAGTTAAAAGACCTGAGTTAAATAAAGAAGTATCTTCTGAAGAATGGAACAATTTTGTTTACATGAGAAAAAGTCCAAGAGGAAAACACATTGAACTTTGGCATCATATTTCAGGATGTAGACAATGGTTTAAGGCACAAAGAGACACAGCAACACACGAAATTTTCCAAACTGCAAAAATGAGTGAAGAAATTAAATGAAACAATCACATAGATTAAATAATGCTGGATTAATAAATAGAGACAAACCTATTTCTTTTAATTTTAATGGAAAAGAATACCAGGGTTATGAAGGAGATACTTTAGCTTCAGCATTACTTGCAAACGGAGTACATTTGATTGGTAGAAGTTTTAAATATCACAGACCAAGAGGTTTCCTAGGTGCCGGAGTTGATGAGCCAAATGCAAAACTTCAAGTAACAATCAATGGATACTCTGAGCCTAATATAAATGCTACTGAGATAGAATTGGTAGAGGGATTATCTGCAACTAGCCAAAATTGTTGGCCTTCAGTTGAGTTTGATGTTGGTGCCATAAATAATTTTTTAAAAAGATTTTTTCCAGCAGGTTTTTACTACAAGACATTTATGTGGCCAAAAAGCTTTTGGTACAAAATTTATGAACCATTTATCAGAAAGGCAGCAGGACTTGGTGTTGCATCATTAGAGAAAGATAACGAAAGATATGAACACAAGTTTGAATATTGCGATCTTTTAGTCACTGGATCAGGTCCATCAGGACTAGCAAGTGCATATGCAGCTGCAAAAAATGGAGCAAAAGTAATACTTGCTGAAGATAAACCTAGATACGGAGGAACCCTTCTTACTGACGAAGTAAGTATAGACAATATGTCAGGAAAAGACTGGTCTGAAAAAATTATTTCAGAGTTAAAAACAATGCCCAATGTAACTTTAAAGAATAGGTCACAAGTTTTTGGTTACTATGATCATAATATGATGGTGATGTTTGAAAGAGTTAGCGATCATTTATCTAAAAAATCAAAATATACCCCAAGACAAAGACTTTGGTACATAAGAGCCAAAGAAACTATTTTATCAACTGGTTCGATTGAAAGACCAATTGTTTTTGGTAACAACGATACACCAGGTGTTGTTTTATCCTCAGCTGCAAAAGAATATATGAAAGTTTATGGAGTTTTAGTTGGAAGAAAACCAATCATTTTTACAAACAATGACACCGCATATGAAACCGCGTTTGAGTTTAAAAAAAATAACATTGAGCCAATAATTTTAGATAGTAGAGAAGAACACGAGTCTGAAGTTGTAAGAGAAGCAAAAAACAAAGGTATACAAATTAAATTTTCTTATGGAGTGATAGTTGCAAATGGTTATAAAAAAGTAAAATCTGCAAAAATTGGAAAACTAACTAAAGATAAAAAATCTTTTGAAAAAATTGAAACGATAAATTGTGATTGTATTTGTGTTTCTGGTTTTTGGACACCAACTGTTCATTTAGCTTCACAATCAGGAAATAAATTAAAGTTTGATGAGAAAATTGATGCATTTATTCCTGATAAATCGAAACAAAATGAAAAAACAATTGGTGCTGCAAACGGAAGCTTTACATTGCAAGAGACAATAGAAAGTGGATTTAAAACTGGATCAGAATTATCAAGTAAAATAACTGAAAAGAATAATGAAAGTAAAGTTCCAACGGTTACAGAAACTAAATATAATGCTCATGATAAGTTTTGGTGCATGCCATTACCAAAAAATGAAAACCCGAAAAGATTTGTGGATTTTCAAAATGATGTTGCAGTTTCAGATATAGAAATAGCTTTAAGAGAGGGTTACAGATCAATAGAACATGTAAAAAGATATACAACATTAGGAATGGCAACCGACCAAGGAAGAACAAGTAATTTAAATGGTCTTCAAATGGTTTCTAATATTGAAAATAAAATAGTTCCTGAAGTAGGTCACACAACTTTTAGACCACCTTTTACACCAGTCACTATTGGAACGATAGTTGGAAGAGAAGTTGGTATGGAATTTATGCCAACTAGAAAAACACCCATGCATGAATGGCATGAAAAAAACAATGCAGTTTTTGTTGATGCTGGTGCTTGGAAGAGACCAAGATATTATAAACAAGGAAATGAAACTTTATTTGAAGCTTCAAAGCGTGAAGCAAAAAATGTAAGAGACAATGTAGGGATTTGTGATGTAACAACTCTTGGTAAAATAGATATCAAAGGACCTGATGCTGCAGAATTTTTAAACAGAATTTATACAAACGCTTGGTTAAAACTGCCAGTTGGTAAAGCAAGATATGGATTAATGTTAAGAGAAGATGGAATGATAATGGACGATGGTACTACTACAAGAATTTCCGAAAATCATTATCATATGACCACAACAACTGCTCAAGCTGCAAACGTTTTATCTCACTTAGAGTATTATCTTCAAATTGTATGGCCAGAATTAAATGTGAATGTTGTTTCAACAACTGAACAATGGGCAGGTGCAGCATTAGCCGGACCTAAATCTAGGGATATGCTTGCAAAATTATTTCCTAATCTAGATGTCTCAAATGAGGGATTACCATTTATGGGTTATGTAGAAGGAGATTTATTTGGTGTTAAGGCTAGAGTATTTAGAATTTCTTTCTCAGGTGAACTTGCGTACGAGGTAAATGTTGAGTCGAATTATGGATTGTTTATGTGGGAAAAAATGATGGAAATAGGAAAAGAATTTAACAATCAGCCGTATGGAACTGAGGCTTTATCAACTTTGAGAATTGAAATGGGACATGTTGCAGGTCCAGAATTAGATGGAAGAACAATTCCACAAGATGTTGCTTTAAATTCTATGGTTTCACAGAAGAAAGATTTTATAGGCAAGAATTCACTTGGAAAAGAAGCTTTCACTTTAGAGAACAGAAATAAAATAGTTGGATTAGTTCCTACAGATAGAAAATCAAGTATACCAGAAGGCTCTCATCTTGTTGCTGATGAAAAAGCAAAACTACCAAATCCAAAACTAGGACACGTATCATCTTCTTGTTGGAGTGTTGAAAATAACAATCCATTTTCACTTGCAATAGTTCATGATGGTAAAAATATGATTGGAAAAAAATTATTTGCTGTGTCACCACTAAAAAATACATCAATTGAAGTTGAAATAATTTCTTCTCATTATGTAGATCCTGAAGGAAAGAGAGTTCGATCATGACATACACTTCTTCACTAAATACTGTCCATAAACAAGGTTTGTTTGGTGATCATGAAAATAAAAAAGAAAATGAACTTATTAAACTAAGAGAAATAAAAGATTTAACTATATATCAGCTTGTAAAATATAAAAAATCAACAGCCGATATATCAAAAATGAACCTAGATGGTTTAAGATTACCAGAACCTTTAAATGTAAAATCCAACTCTAGTACAAGAATTTTATGGATGGGGCCAGATAATTGGTTGGTTATTTCTGATAAAAAAAATATTTATGATACTTTCAAAAATGATTTTTTAGATACAGATTTTGCAATAACAGATCTTTCTCATTCAAGAACAATAATTGAGATTGAGGGCGAACTAGCTCGAGAAGTAATTAAAAAAGGATGTCCATTAAATATTAATGATTTAAAAGAGGGAAATTGCTCAAATTCGATTTTTCATGCAATAACAATAACATTAGATTTTATTTCTGATAACCCACAGGTAATTAGAATTCTGGCCCTTAGAAGTTTTGGAGACTCATTACATCATTCAATTACAGATGCATGTTTAGAGTTTGGCTATAAAGCAGTTTAATTTTAAATTATAAAGATAAACTTTTAAATCCACCTACTAAGTGATAACAATTTTCTAATTTAAATTTTTTTGAAATTTGTACAGCCAACGTAGATCTATGACCCACTCTACAATAAAAAAGTATTTTTTTATTTTTAAGTTCTTTATGGTTTAGATTTAAATATTCACTTATTTTTGGAAAAGGGATTTCTATTCCACCATCAATTTTTCCACCTTTTTCAATTTCAATTTTTTCTCTTAAATCAATCAATAAACTATTTTCATTTTTGATTTCTTCTAAGAAATCTTTTGATATTAAACCATTATTTTCTTTTTGTTTCTCTAAACTGATCCCTAAATTTAAATTACCTGGAACTGCGATATCCATCATTTTTGGATCAGGTAAATTTAAATTGTTCATTATTTCAACGTATTCATCAATTGATTTAACTTGAAGTCGAGGATTGAACATTCTTTCTTCTCCGATAGTACTTACTGTTTCTCCTTTATAGTCGTGAGCAGGGTATACTAGAGTTTCCTCTGGCAATTTAAGAAGAATATTAAATATTGAATTATAAGAATCTTTTGGATTTCCGTTTTGAAAATCAGTTCTTCCTGTTCCTTTAATTAATAATGTGTCGCCCGTAAAAACTCTGTCATTCATTAAAAAACTAAAGCTTTCCGACGTATGTCCAGGTGTAAATAAAGCTTTAAGTTTAATATTTTCTATCTTTAATTCTTCATTATCAGATACTTTCATTGATACCACATTAGCTGGGGCTTGATCCCCCATTACAGTTACACAATTTGTTCTATCTCTTAATTCACCCATACCAGAAATGTGATCTGCATGAATATGTGTATCAACAACTTTCACAAGCCTTAGCTCTAATTCATCTAGAATTTTTATGTAGTTTTCAACATTTTCTAAAACAGGATCAATTATAAGTGCCTCTCTACCTTTTCCAGAACTTATTAAATATGTATACGTTGATGAAGTTTTATCGAAGAATTGCTTAAATATCATTCGTCAGTTTTAAATTTTGTATTTTGAATAATTTTAACAAATAAAATTGGAACAACCAAAGTTAAAACTGTAACAGTAATTAATAATAACCCTAGCTCTGAGTAATCAGCAGTTGTTTGAATTATATTTGTTACTTTATCTTTAACTTCTCTGGTGATTGTAAAAATTTCATTTAAATATTTTGTACCCAAAGAACTTGCTGATAGTGCTAAATTTGTAAATGATGCAAAAACTGCAAAAAAAGTTGCTTTTAAATGAGAAGGAGCATTTTTAGCGATCCAAGCAAGTAACGGTATCATCGAAACTTGGCCCAAAGGAGATTCAAGAGCAGTGTTTAGTATTGCAATAAATTTTGCATCAACAACACCATTTGTTAATGACGATGTCCAGTTATGAAAACCATAATACATTCCCACACTAGGTAAGAACAGAACGGCACCAGCTATAGATAAAATAACTATTATTTTTGCTATAGAGTTGTTAGCCATAAATGGTCTTAAAACAATTATTCCAACTAAAGTTAGAACTGATGCAATTAATGATAATACTGAGAAAAATTGTTCGTTAAACTTAAGTTCATCTATTTCAAACCACGATAATCCAGGTCCAGGTCCAGGCATTGCTCGAAAAACAAAAATAATCACTGCTGTTCCAACTACAGTCATCCTCAAATTTTTTGGAAGTTCTTTAATTAACTTATTCATTAAAAATAGAATTATTGCCATTGAACCTAAAAACACAATTTCTTGAGCAAAAGGTAACTTAAAGGATCCAACACTTAAGGTAAAAATTACAAAAACTAAACTACCACCTAATATCCACCAATTAACCTCTGTTTTTTCTTTAGGTAATTCACTTTCAAAACCTGATAAACCTTTTTTTATTAATTTTTTCCTTTTTTGTTTTTTGAGAAACGAAGCCAAAAATATCCCAAGAACAGATACAATTGGAATAATTAATGCATAAATGTAAATCGATCCATAAAGTGATATTTTTTCAGCCTGAAGTAGATCATCAACTCCTTTAAATAAAACAACATTTGCAAGCGCAACTAATACAGTGCCCCCAATAATTGCAAATCTTCCAAGCGTTTGCATCGTTGTGTGCATGAGTTTAATTTCATCTTTTGAAAAATTTTTTCCATTATCGTCAACCAAAGGTACAGCTTCCACTGTCATTGCATCAGCAACCACATCTTGAACAACATAACCAATTGGAGATAACAAAACACTTATTACAAACCAAGTTTCAACAGTTAATATGGTAGACATCCATTCAGTATGAATGATTAATCCATACATTATTAGTAAACTTATTGAAATAAGTGAAGCTCCTACAAAAACCATGTAGTTTTTTTTATTCCAAATTAAATCAACTAAATGACCAAGAGGCATTTTTAATGCCCAAGGAATTCCAGCCCAAAATCCAAGTCCGGCAAGGAAAGCTGCGGATAAATTTAAATAATCTTTTACAAAAAAAGTACCAACAATTCCTGTTAAACCAGATATACCTGCTGCAACGTAAATCATCAAAGGAGGTAAGTAACTCCACTTAAACTGCCTTCCGAGATCAAACAGAGTGCTATCAATAAAATTTAACAGTTTATTAGACATGTATTTATCTTAACTGATTTGTTTTTAAAAAAAATAAAAATTAGGACGCAAGATTTAATAAAATTAATTTATCTTGCTTAGTTTCTTTACACCAAAGCTCATAGCTTTCACATACACGCCAAAGATGGTTAAAGGCTCTTTGTGACAATTCTAAAGGAAAATGACTTTTGGCATAATATAATTTAGGAATTTTTAGCAATTCTTTAATCATTGATTTTTTTTGAATTTCTAACAATTTTAAAGTTTCCTCGCTCACTTTTTTACCAGTCAATTTATCTATGAAGTTATTATTTTTAAGGTGCTCAAACCATACATCATGAAATTTACCTGAACTGATTTCATCAAATTCATTAGTTCCCATAAATATTTCAAATGCATCAATATTATTTAAATCATTATTATTATTTTTTATTTCATGAATTTTTAAGTATATAAATTCAGCAACATATAGAACTAATGGGAGTGAAAGATCTTTTTTCAAAATATTTAATTTATAATTTTAATGAATAATAACAAGAATTTGGATCTTCTTTATAATGAGCAAAAGGTTCACAAGGTTCAAAACCAAAACTTTTGAATAATTTTCTTGCAGGTGCAAAAAATTCCCCCGATCCAGTTTCAACACTCAATTTCTTAAATCCCAACTGTTGCGATCTATCAATTAGGTGGGAAATAATTTTTTGACCAATTTTATTTTTTCTAAATTTATCAGCAACTCTTATTGATTTAAATTCACCATGATCTGGTTCTAATGTCTTTAAAGCACCACATCCAATTAACTCATCATTTTCCCACAAACTCCAAAATCTAATACTTGGATCTTTTAGTCCTGGAATATCTAATACGTGCGAACTGCCTTCCGGAGATACAGATCTTAACTCAATAAAATGCTTATTTAAAAGCTCATTTACTTTAGGATCATCAAAATTATTTTCTATTGATTTCATTATTTTGAAGAACATATAATCTAAAAATAAATTTAGCCAAGAATAAATTGATTTTATGTGTGGTAGATATGTAATTACCAATCCAGTTTCTAAGACAAAAAAAATTGTTAAATCAGCTATACAAGTAGAAGATGGAGAGAACTATAATGCCCACCCTTATCAGAAACTTCCTGTTATAAAAAAATACACAAATGGTAATACACTTGAAAATTTGACGTGGGGTATAGTTCCATCTTGGTCAAAAAAGAAAGATTTTAAACCTTTAACTAATGCAAGGCTTGAGACAATAGATGAAAAAGTATCTTTTAAAAAGTTGATAAGAGTTTCTAGATGTATTGCAATTGCAGATGGTTTTTATGAATGGAAAAGAGAGGAAAAAAACAAAATTCCTTATTACTTTCAAAGGGAAGACAAAAAACTTATATATTTTCCTGCAATATTTGAAAATAATCAATTTTGCTTAATAACTGAAAACGCTTCAAAAAATGTCGCCGAAATTCACCACAGACAACCAGTTATTATTAATGAAAATGATATAAACAAATATTTAAATTTAGAACTCTCAGGTTCAAATTTTTTAAATGAATGCAGTAAACCAAATTTAAACTTTTATGAAATTTCTAAGGAAGTAAATAAACCTACAAATAATAGTTTATCTTTAATACAAAAAGTTTAATTTATTTTTCTACAATGGTGAAGTGACCCATTTTTCTTTTGTCTCTTATTTCATTTTTTAAGTAATCAAAGAAAAACTCATTGTCCTTAAATGATTTGCCCCTATAATCTTCAATATCAGCTCCAATTAAATTTATCATTCTTGCATTATGAATTTTTTTTGTTTCTAATTTTTCTAATCCACATACAGCTCTTACATGGTTTTCAAACTGACTAATGTTGTGAGAATTTATAGTTAGATGACCAGAATTATGAACCCTTGGAGCTATTTCATTTGCATAAAGATTATCTTTATTGTCTATAAAAAACTCAACACAAAGCGTTCCAATATAGTCTAGCTCTTCAGCTATGATAGTTGACCAGTCTATTGCTTGATTTTTTATTTTATCAGATATTTCTGCTGGTATTTTTGAATATTTTAAAATTTGATCTTGATGGACATTTTCTATTGGCTCATAAATTTCATATCTTTGATGACCAAATCTACTAATTATTACTGAAATTTCTTTTTTAAGATTGATAAATTTTTCTAAGATATATTCCTTAGAAAAATCAATTTCTGAGCTAATATCATCTTTTTTGTTTATTTTAAATTGTCCTTTTCCATCATACCCAAGAGTACAAGTTTTAAGCAATCCAGGAATTAATCCATCATTAATTTTAATATCATCCTCATCTTTAATTAACGCATATCTAGTTGTTCTAATATTATTTTTGTTTAGAAAATCTTTTTCAGTAAATCTATTTTGAATTAATTTATTAATTTCAGGCTTAGGTAAAACAGGTTTAATTTCATTAAGTTTTTTTAAAATTTTATAAGGAATATTTTCAAATTCATAAGTAATAATATTTACTTTGCTTAAAAATTCTTTAATCAAATTTTCATCATCATAATTTCCAATAATAAAATTTTTTGTTAAATTTTTTGCTGGGGAATTTTTGTCATCACTGAAAATAACAGTTTCTATATTTAACTTATTTGCAGCTTGTGACAATAAACAGCCTAATTGACCACCACCAATTATACCCAATGTGATATTTGACATTTATTTAGGTTTTTTTTTAACTGATTTTGTTTGTTTAGTTCGCCAATTATTGAGATTTTTCTTAATCTGATTATTTGAATTAGCAATTATAGAAGCTGCAAATAATCCGGCATTAATCGCACCATCTTTTCCTATTGCAACTGTTCCAACCGGGATTCCTTTTGGCATTTGTGCAATTGATAACAAACTGTCTAGGCCTTTTAATTTTTTACTTTCAATAGGAACACCAATTACAGGAATACTAGTAAGAGCTGCTATCATTCCTGGTAGATGAGCAGATCCACCAGCCCCAGCAACTATTACAGAAATATTATTCTTTTCAGCACTTTTAGCAAATTTATACATTCTATCTGGAGTTCTATGTGCCGAGACAATTTTAGTTTCAAATTTAACTTTTAAAATTTTAAGAACCTGTTCACAGTATTGCATTGTTGAATAGTCTGATTGACTACCCATAACAATCGCAACTTTATTATTTTTTAATTTTTTTTTCATTTGGTGATTATTAACCTTATCATCTCAGTATTTATTACAAAATAAGGTAAAATTTCAATAAATTTATCTGTGTCTTCTATTTACATATAAACCTATCGACAAATACTGTATTAAATATAATTTAATTAATATGAATTATCGAATTGACAATCTTCAATATTGTAAATGGTCTAGAGAAGTTTTTGAAATAAATAGAGAGGCCGGATTAGATGCAGTACATGTAACAGTTGTTTATCACGAGGATTTTGATGAGTTTTTAGAAAGAACAAAAGAGTGGGATGAGCATTTTAAAAATAACTCTGACTTAATCTTTCTTGGGAAAACCTACGAAGATATAATAAAAGCTAAAAAAGAAAAAAAAACTGCAATCTTTTTTGGTTTCCAAAATTGTTCACCCATTGAAGACGACATAAATTTAGTAGAGAAGGTTCAACAGCTCGGTTGTAGATTTATGCAACTTACTTACAATAACCAATCTTTACTAGCAACAGGCTGTTATGAACAAAAAGATAGTGGAGTTACAAACTTTGGCAAGGAAGTCATTAAAGAAATGAATAGAGTGGGGGTTGTTATTGATATGTCTCATTCAGCACAGCAAAGCACCTTAGACGCAATAGAGTTAAGTGAAAAACCAATTGCAATAACTCATGCAAACCCTTCTTTTTGGCATGAAGCAAAAAGAAATAAATCAAATGAAGTTTTAAAAAGCTTAGCTCAAAGTGGCGGGATGCTTGGATTATCATTATATGCTCATCATTTAAAAGATAGCACAAACTGTAAACTTGAAAGTTTCTGCGAAATGGTTGCAAAAACAGTTGATATAATGGGATCTAAAAATGTTGGTATTGGATCTGATCTTTGTTTGAACCAACCAGACAGTGTTGTTGAGTGGATGAGAAATGGAACTTGGGCAAAGGCTACAAATTATGGTGAGGGTAGCAAAGATAAACCTGGCTTCCCTGATCAACCTAATTGGTTCCTTGATGCAAGAGGTTTTGCAAATATTGAAAAAGGTTTGCTAAAAGTTGGCTTTGATGAAGAAGAAACAAATAATATTCTAGGTAATAATTGGTTTAATTTTTATAAAAATATAAATTAATGGAAGTAAATTTAAGAGATCCAAAAAGTTTGATGAAATTATCTAAGCTTGGATCTTTTCACCAATCAAAACTATCTTTTTTGAGATCATTTCTGAACGAGTTTAAGCACTGGGAGTATCGAAGAGATTTATTTAATTTAGATCAAAAAGGATTTGGAAGAGCAGTGTATTCTTTTTCAAAAAATAATAGAACTTACTCTCTAATCTGCTTTGCAAATGAAATTAAAGATGAAGAAAGATCGGATAGAGTTATAGCAACCAAATGGGATGCTGCATTTACTTTGCATGATGGAGTACCTTCAGAAAATGATATTGAAAGATTATCTAAAGAAGTTCCAAAACAAGAGGTTGGGAGATTATCCTACAAGGAATTAACTCTTTCTAGAGCAAATAAATCAGTCAGGCTTTTCAATCATGTTGTGGAATGTTTATCTAATGGTGAACAGCCAGATATCAATATTTTATCTAAAGTTGGATATCTATATAGAACTACAGCCGTATATGGTTCAGGAAAATTTGGTTTAGCTGATAGATTTAGAATTAAAAACCGAGATGAGATATTGGGTCCGTTTAGATTAGAAATGATGCTAGTTTATTTAGTCAGGCAATTTACATTTGATCAGGTTAATCATATTGCAAAAAATAAAAATCCAAGTTTAGCAGTTCAATTAGATCCAAATATCTGCAGAAATCTTGGAATAGGCAACTCAACAGGTCTTGGAATGGCGCCGTTTATTGTAAATCATCCAGCACTATTAAATAATTGGATCTTTGCAAGAGAAATGGCTCTAAAAAAAATAAGGGAAGTTGAAAAAGTATCAAAAGAAGATTTTGATATTTTTAAAAATTGTTTAATTAAATCATTAAAAAATGTAACTAGTTGGCACACAGATAGTGAATTTCAAAATAAAAAAATTCAAAAATTACTCATTGATTTAGAAAAATTCATAAATTTTATCAATAAAGGTACAATAGATAATAAGCCTTATCTTTTTAATGAGATTTATACTTGGATTGAAGACAATTTAAGCGATGAATGTATCGAGTATATTGTTTCAATGATGATGGAGCCCTATGATAATATTGTTAATCCGTTGCTGAAAAATATGAGTGCAGATGAGGATAAATATTTTAATATTCCAATTGATAGAACTGTAGAAGAGCTAAGGAATATCCTTGAAAAAAACTACTCTGAAATACTTAAAATAGATTTTTCTAAAAATGAAAATAATCAGAACTTTTGGTTCATTTCAAAAAATAAGGAAGAACCAAGATTAGCAGATAGATACAATGATACTGGTGCAGAGCTAGAACAACCGCTTGCAATAGCAAGAGATATTAAAAAACTTTATGAGATTCTGTTTGTATCAAAGAATAGTTTGACAGTTGGCAAGTTTTTAATGGAACACAATGACCTTCGGCATGTCGTAAGAAGAGCTTTTGTTACAGAAAAATTTCCATATGCTGAAATTCAAGATAACACAATCGGTTCAAATTTAATGCCTATAGACATGCTTAGACTTAAACTTTCATTTTTTGGTGCAATTAAATTTGATCCAAGATCAGACAAATGGCTTAGAATTTGCATGTTCCAAGGCGCACCTCTACCAAATGAATTAAAATCATTTGACAGTCATTGGGTATATAATTCTTTAAATTAATGAGAAGTTTTAGTGAAATAGAAACAGCGGTTAAAAGAGCAACAAGAGGAATTGGTTTCTCATGGGGAATATCTGAAGAAGTTGGAAAAAATATTCGTTTACTTGAAATGTTTGGGTTACCAGGATTTAAAAATATTAATCAATATTTTAAAATTATCAAAACCCAAGAATTTGAAAAAATAAGCACAGTTTCAAGTATTAACAATTCAAAAAGTTTATATTGCCCAATTACAATGGGTGTAAATTTTTTTGATCAATCAATTCATTTAAAAGATGCAAATAATATTGAGATAACCAATCTTGGTTTTCCATTATTATTTATACCTTTTGTAAGTCGTGCATCTGAAGTTATTGGAAAAAGAATTTTTTTAAAAATTGATAATAAAGAATTTCTTTTTAATTTTAATCAAGCAGTATACTCAAATTATTTAAGTGGAGATATTGTTGAGAAAGGTGAAAAAATTAGTTTAAAATTTATGGATAATAATAATTTATTTAGTGAAGAAGAATGGTCTGAACTATACAAGATATCTGAAAATACTTTTGTTGAAGAAACAGATGAATTAAAAAAATCTGCTGCTGGCGCAGGTTTAACTGATAATGACTGATAAAGATTTTTTTGAAAATGTTAAGGAAGATGATCTTAAAGACTTTAATAATAAGTGTGACGAATGTAAAAAAGAAGACGAAAGTGTATCACAAAATTTAATATTAACAGGATTCAAACTTTGTAAATCCTGTAGAACTTCTAAAACAATTTTTCCTATTTAACTTATATTGCTAATTGGAAGAGCATTCATTCTACTCATTACAAATGAAACAGATAAAAACGCAATAATTAAAAAAGATAAAAATATTATTCCAAAAGCTTTAAAGCTAGATTTTAGATTTAAAATTTGTTTTGTAGATATAATTAAAGAAGCAAATATCCAAAATTGGGTTAAAAAAATAATTGATATAACAAGGTCAGGAGTTACTGCAAAAAATCTCAATAAACCAGGAGCATGCGCATAACCAACTGCAATAAGAACCTTTTTAAATGGAATTTTACTTTCTTTATCTGAGAATATTTTAACACCAATTACATATATAAAGATAGACCAAACCAACCATGTTAAAATTGCAGTTAGACCTGATACTCCAATTGATGTTTTAACAATCGTATTTGCAGCAACAGCGCCAGCTACACCATCCAAAATCATTATTAAACCTGCAAAATAAATTGCAGCTTCACCAAAATATCTTTGGTCTTTGTAAAGATTTCTATCTAATTTTAATGATCTAAAAATTATATCTAAGAATTGTGCAAACATTATTTATCTTTATCTTCTTTTTGAGCTTTATACGAAACTATTAACGGAAAAAGTAATAATGCAATGGCTATGATTATGCAAACAACAATTAGGAAGGTTTTTGTCATAATTTAGGGGGAAAATTTATTTCCCCCTAAAAATTTTATTTATCCTTTTACAACTTCTCTCGTATTAGCGTTGTAAGATTCTTTGAAAGGAATATCCACAACAACTGCATCAACAGGTTGACCAGGTGTATCTGAATATTTTTCAGGTAGATGAACTTTGTATTTTGTTCCTACTTTTCCTTTAGGGAAACCATTTGCATTAAGAGTTCCATCAAAAGGAACGTATCCCATTGCAATGTTTTGTTTCTTTTCTGGATGATACCAAGGAGAAGTAATAAATCCAATTGGCTCTCCTCCGTTTTCACCTGAAATTAACCAAAAGTCAGGAGCATATTCTTCAATTGGTTTTCCGCCTAATTCTAAACCAACTAATTGAAGTTTATATGGTTTTTGACCTGCTTTAATATCAGCTTTCATTTTTTCTAAAGCTTTTTTACCAACATAGTCTCCTTTTTTATCCCATTCACCTTTACCTGATAAAGAGACCTGGTAACCTAAGTTACATTGAAAAGGATTATGTTGGTTATCCATGTCTTGACCCCATGAAAGAATTCCAGCTTGAATTCTTCTATGGTGAGCAGGGGCAATTACCATTAAATTATGTTTTTTACCTGCCTCAAGAACAGCATTCCACATATCTTCTGCATATAAAGTAGACTCTCTTAAGTATATTTCATAACCAGCTTCACCAGAGAAACCAGATTGAGATATAACTACACTTCTTCCACCAACCTTAGCTTCTGCAAGTCCGTAGAATGGCATGTTGTCAAAATCTACATGATCACCGCATAAATCTTTCATTAATGCTTTTGATTTTGGTCCTTGAATTTGAACTGGACTTACGTCAATCTCGTCAATTTCAACATTAAATCTTTCATCTGCATTAACACCTTGCAAGTAAAGTCCGATATCACTATCAGATAAACTAAACCAAAATTCATCTTTAGAAATTCTAAGAAGAATTGGATCATTTAATACTCCACCATAAGCATTACAAAGAATTACATATCTTGCTCTCATTGGTGAAATTTTAGTTGCATCTCTAGTGATTACATAGTCAACAAATTTTTCTGCATCTGGACCCTTCACTCTTATTTGTCTTTCAACTGCAACGTTCCACATTGTAACGTGATTAACGATTGCATCATACTCAACCATTGCTCCACCATCTTCAGGTTTTACATATCCTCTTGGATGGTAAATACGGTTATACACTGTTGCTCTCCAACATCCTGCTTTCATCGATAAATGCCAGTATGGTGATTTTCTTACCCTTGTTGAAATTAATAATTCAACTTTTGTTGGACCGCTTTGTCTTAAATTGTAAGGAACGTTTCTATCAGATTGATCTACTGATGTAACGTGTCTTACTTTACTATAGTCAAACTCATTAGACATAGTTGTTCTCCTTCAACCACTTGTTTGTTTCCTTCAAGCCGCCGAATGTATAAATGTGGAAGTTATCAGTATGCGATTTAACTTTCCCAATTAAATCATTAGGGTCTTTAGGTTTTAATAAATCTAACGCCTTACTAAAATTAGATTTAAGAAAGTTAATGGAATTTTTTGCCCCTACGATATTAGCAAATTTTATTAAGCTAGATATTTTCATTGGCCCAGTAATTCCAACATGAACTGGTATTGTTTGTTTAGAAATGAAATCAATGATAGGCTGTGTATCGAGTAACCATTGTGTAACGATATAGTCAGCATAAGGCTTTTTATCTATCATTGCTTTTTCTAAATTTTCTTCGGATATATCAGGACTCCCTTCGGGATGTCCAGCGATTCCAATTCTAATTCCATCAAAAAATCCTGTCTCCAGCATTTGATAGGAACTATCAAATTTTCCAATTGGATCTCTGCTTCCGCCAATCACTAAAGCTTGTTTAACACCTAAGTCTTTACATCTTGTAACAAAGTCTTTTAATTCAGTTTCATCATTTATTGATCTTGCAGGAAAATGAGGAACAGGATTAAAACCTTTCTTTACTAAATCTCCAGACTTGGAGGCTGTCTCTTTATAATCTCCACCGGGTAACATTGTAACATATACATCTTTAACAGGCGGAAGAGTATCAAGGTCAGTGTGCGGACCAATTTCCAAAGAAAAATTCATGAACGGATCTTTATTTATTTTGAAATATGAGTCTAGAAAAATCGCTGTCCAAAATGAGCCAGTTATTTTCTCTGACCTCGATGCTTCTGAATCCGTCTTCCATACTCTTGAGTGATACGGTCAAAGATAATTGCAAGAGCTACAATTGCTAAACCATTCATCATTCCAAGTGCTAAATATTGGTTTGAAACAGCTCTTAAAATTGGAACTCCAAGCCCTTTAACTCCAATCATCGATGCAATCACAACCATAGCAAGAGCCATCATTATTGTTTGGTTCACACCAGCAAAAACTGTTGGTAATGCAAGTGGAATTTGAACAGATTTAAGTTTTTGAACAGTGGTTGCTCCAAAAGCTTCACTAGCCTCAATTGTTTCTCTATCTACTTCTCTTATGCCTAGATTGGTTAACCTAATAATAGGGGGCACAGCATAAACACAAACAGCAATTAAGCCTGGAACCTTACCTATACCAAGCAACATAAGTATTGGAATTAAATAAACGAAACTTGGAATTGTTTGCATCATATCTAAGACAGGCAAAATTGCTTTTTCAGCTCTGTTTGATCTTGCCATTACAATTCCAATGGGAATTCCAACAGCAATACATAGGATTGTACATACAGTAATAATTGCAACTGTAGCCATACAATCTTCCCACATTCCAAAATAACCAATTAAAATAAATGCAGCAGCACTTCCTATAACTAATTTTAAACTTCTTGACCCGAGCCATGCAAGACCACAGATAACCAAAATAATTATTGGCCATGGAGTTTTTAACAAAAGTTTTTCTAAACTTATCAAGAAATATAAAAGAGGATCAAAAAATGCCTCTATTCCATCACCATATTCTCTTGAAAAATTTCTAAAAGCTAAGTCGATACCTTTTCTTAGCTCCATTTGGGATCTTCTCCCCATTTCTGGAAATTCAGTTAAAAATTCCATAAAAAATTCTTTTTTAATCACGAGCCTAAATTAATAGGCTCGTGAATATAAATTTAATTATAAACTTTTTTTGATTTTTTTAGCAGCTGAAGAAGATACCCACTTAGTCCAAATATCTTCATGCTTAATCAAAAACTCTACAGCAGCGTCTGAACCTTTTGCTTGGTTATCAGCCATAAATACAAGCATACCGTTCATAACTGTACCAGGGTAAGTTCTTTTCTCAACATATCCAAGAACATCTTTTCCACCTGTTTTTGCAAAGTTAGCACTTACAATTGAGTTTACTTCAGATTTTGTCCATGCAGTTGGTTTTGGATCTGCACAGTCTTGCTCTGCAAGAGTAATACAATTATCCCAATTATCTCTTCCTGCAAAAGGCACACCAAAATCTAATTGTTGTAAATTATATTTTCCAACCATTGAAGTTGGGTTCCAATAGTAGCCAATCCATGGCTCATTTGAATCTGCAGCTTTTGCAATTGAACCATCTAAACCTGCAGCTGAACCTGGATCAAGAAGAACCCAGCCTTTTTTCTCCATGTCAAATGCTCTGTAAAGATTAGCATTTGCTAACTGACATCCCCAACCTGCAGGACATCCCATGAAACCACCTTTAGATGCATCTTCTTTAGATGGGAACCACTCAGGGTGCTCTAAAATTTCCATAGCTGTCATATTTTTGATTTGAGGATATTTTTCAATTGCTGCTGGATTTATCCACCAACCTTCACCCAAACCAGTAATAGGAGCTTGATTAGCAATAATTAATCTTTTCTCACTTACTGCTTTTTTTAATGGAGTGTAAACTGCATTAGCCCATTGTTCTGGGTTCATGTCAGGAGTACCCTTATCATTCATTGAAGTAAATGTAGGCATTGTAGCACCTGGCACCAATTCTACTTCACAGCCATATCCTTCCTCTAAGATAATTTTATCAACGTTAGCCATTAACTCAGCTGATGCCCAGTTTTGTTCAGCAATAACTAATTTACCACAAGCATTTGCAGTACCACTTATTGATGTAACACCTAGAGCAAAAACAGCAGAGATTAATAATGTTTTTAATTTTTTCATTTATTCTCCTCTTTAAATTTATGATTCTTAACTAGAACATATCGACTAGTTTATTGCAAATTGATTACAACTGTAAGTTGAAGTCAAATTGTCTTTAAACATTTATTTAAAAGAGTTAATGTTAAATCATGAAATTTCATTCAAATTTTTTTTTCAAAGAATTTGTCTATTCATTAAACTGTAAAACTGTTTTTCAACAAATTATCATTAGAGAGTCATAAAATTTAACTTTTAAATCTTCAACTTATAACAAGGAGGTTTAATGAAAGTTG
>WTIW01000108.1:28869-30349 GCA_011526385.1 Pelagibacteraceae bacterium
ATAAAATTTAACTTTTAAATCTTCAACTTATAACAAGGAGGTTTAATGAAAGTTGAAACATTAAAGTTATCAAAAATAGTTGATCTAAATAAAATTAAAGTTGTAAACAAATCTATCGATAAAGCTCATGGACTTCCTAATGAGTGTTACACGAACCAAGATTATCTTTCAGTTGAAAGAAAAAAAATTTTTGAAGATAAATGGGTCGTTGTGGGTGTTGGAAGTTCAATACCTAATATAGGTGATGCAAAACCATTTGATTTACTTGGAATACCATTAATACTTTTAAGAGATAAACAAAATCAAATAAAAGTTTTTCATAATGTTTGCAGTCACAGAGGATACAAAATACTTCAAGAAAAATGTAAAATTAAAAATGTAATAAGATGCCCATATCATTCATGGTCTTATGATTTAGCTGGCAAACTAATTGCAACTCCACATATCGGTGGAATGAATAAACATAATTGTAATAAATTTGATAAATCCAAAAGTGGACTTAAAGAAGTAAGATCTTACGTTTGGTTAGATTTAATTTTTGTAAATATTAACAATAATGAAATTCCTTTTGAAAAATATATTAAACCACTAAGCGATAGATGGAAAAAATTTTGGCCAATCAAAGATAGAGAATTAATTAAATATTCAAATGATTTTGGATATTTTAATTTAAACGCAAAGTGCAACTGGAAATTTGCAATTGAAAATTATTGTGAAAGCTATCATCTTCCTTGGGTTCATCCAGGATTAAATTCATATTCAAAAATTGATGATCATTATCATATTCAAGGTCTGCCAAATCGTTTTGCCGGACAAGGAACTATTGTTTATAATCCAAGATTTAAAGGTAAAGAAAAATTTCCATGTTTTCCAAATTGGCCTAAAGATAAAGAACATATTGCAGAGTATGTTGCTTTATTTCCAAATGTGATGCTTGGAATACATAAAGACCATTTTTATGCTTATTGGTTAGAACCAGTTAATAGCGAATACACAAAAGAACATATGGAAATATATTATGTTGGAGAAGAAGCAGCGAATTCAAAAAAATTTAAATCTTTAAGAAAACAAAATTTTGAACTTTGGAAAGGAGTTCAAAGTGAAGATTTAAATATTATTGAAGGAATGCAAGATGGAAGAAAATCTCCTTCGTATAATGGAGGTAATTTTTCTCCAGTAATGGATAACCCAACCCACCATTTTCATAAATGGGTTGCAAACAATTTAATCAGATGAAAGGATAAGTTATGAAAAAAGATCTATTAACAAGACTAAATGAAGGACCAATCATGTGTGCAGAAGGATATCTTTTTGCAATGGAAAGACGTGGTTATCTATCAGCAGGTCCATTTGTTCCAGAAGTTGTCCTAGAGCATCCAGAAGTGGTCACTCAGTTACATCGAGAATTTATTAGAGCTGGGTCAGATGTTGTTCAGGCGTTTACATATTATGGTCATAGAGAAAAGCTGAGAATAATTGG
>WTIW01000107.1 GCA_011526385.1 Pelagibacteraceae bacterium
ATTTAAGGTATCAGGATTTAAATCCTGAATATGTGAACTTAAATCTCTTATTTTTTCATCTTTATCTAATATTGCTGGTTTCTCACTACCTTTTTTACCTACTCTTAATAATTTCATAACTCTCCTTTTTATTGTTAATTATATTGAAATTCCTCCATCAACTGAAAATGTTGTTCCAGTAGTAAATGTAGACTCATCGCTAGCTAAATAAACTGCAACAGCAGCTATTTCTTCTGCTGTGCCTAATCTTCCCATTGGTTGTCTTGCTATAAAATCTTTTTTTGCCTGTACTGGGTCAGGACTTTGATTAACTCTGTCTTGCCATGATGGTGAAAATACTGTTCCAGGTGCAATAGTATTACATCTAATATTTTGTTTAACAAAATCAGCAGCAATTGCTTTGGTTAATCCGATTACAGCTCCTTTTGTTGTTCCATAAACAAATCTATTTGGAAAACCTTTTAAGCTTGAAGCGCAAGATGAAACATTAATAATGCTTCCTTTTTTATCTCTAATCATTAATGGTAAAATAGTTTTACACATAAAATACATTGATTTTACATTTACATTAGATGAAAAGTCCCAATCTTTTTCATCACAATCCAAAATTGTTCCATGATGCACAAACCCTACTGCATTAAATAAAATATCTACACTCTTTAGACTTTTTGTAAATTCAATAATTGAATTATTGTCTGTTGAATCTAATTTTTTAATTTTAATTTCTGGATATTCTTTATTTAAACTTTCTAGTGTAGTCTCGTTTAAATCTGTTGCAATTACTTCAGCACCTTCTTTATGGAAGGCAATCGCAGTTGCTTTCCCAATTCCTTGTCCAGCTGCTGTTACGATTGCAATTTTATTTTTTAATCTATTTCCCATTTTTATTTATCTCCTCTATTTGTAAATACAGTGAACTATGATCTTTGTCTGAGTAACCTTTTTCTACAAGCTCTTGATACATTTCTTTAATTAACTTAGAAATCGGTAATTTAAAATTATAGTTTTCAGCGCTCTCTAATATATTATTCATGTCTTTTAGATGCGTTGAGGTTCTCCCTCCAGGATTAAAATTTTGATCGATCATTTTCTTGCCGTGAGATCTTAAAATATTGCTGTCTGCAAATCCACCTTCGACCGCTTTAATAAATTTATTAGGATCTGCTCCTGAAATCTTGCATAGATGTATAGCCTCAGCAACAGCACCGATGGTTACCCCTACAATTATTTGATTTGCTAATTTTGCAATTTGACCGCTTCCAACAGGACCAACCAATGTGGCATTACCCATAGTATTCAATATATTAACAACTTTATTAAATATAATTTCATCGCCACCAACCATTATAGCTAATGAAGCTTTTTCAGCACCAACTGTTCCTCCAGAAACTGGTGCATCTAAAAAATTAATATTTTTAGTTTTTAGTAAATCAAAAATGTTTTTTGATGTAACTGGTTTTGTTGAACTCATATCAATAACAGTAGAATTTATTTTAATATTGTCTAAAAAATCATTTGAATTAATTACTTCGGAAACCGCATTATCATCAGAAAGCATTGTGATTATTACATCTGAATTTTTTATTGCTTCGTTAATTGTTTCTGCAACAACTGCGCCATTTTTGCTAAGTCCATCCGCTTTTTCTTTAGTTCTATTAAAAACTGAAAGCGTGTATCCACCCTTTAAAATATTTTGAGCCATTGGATAACCCATTAAACCAGTGCCTATTAATGTTACTTTTTGCATAATTAGTGTGAATGTCTTGGGGTTCCCTTCTTCAAGGCTATATCTGTATAAATTGATTTAGTATTGATACATGCGCCATCTTCTAATTGTCCGACAGTTAATCTAGATAATTCTTGCCATGGGGTTTGGTTATTTAATTTATTTATTTTTTTTCTTAATCTTCTTTTTTTTATTTCGTTATTTGATATTAAAACATCCACTCTTCTTTTTCTTAAATCTACTTTTATTTTATCTCCAGTTTTAATTATAGCTAGATCGCCTCCAGCGGCGGACTCTGGTGAAACATGAAGAATTGATGGACTTGCCGATGTACCACTCTGTCTTCCATCACCAAGAGTTGGTAATGCATTAATTCCTTTTTTTAATAGACGATCAGGTGGTTGCATATTAACAACTTCTGCAGAACCTGGGTAACCTATTGGGCCACATCCTCTTATTATCAACATTGAATTTTCATCAATTTTTAATTTTTTATCATTTATTCTTTTATGATAATCTTCGGGACCTTCAAATACTACGGCATTAGATATAAAAGTATTAGGTGTCTTTTTGTTATTAAGATATCTTTTTTTAAATTCTTCACTAATAACTGAAGTCTTCATTATTGCAGAATTAAAAAAATTACTTTTTAAAACTAAAAACCCAGCATTTTCAGTAAGAGCATTTTTATAACCTTTAATTACATTTCTATTTATCTTCATTTTTAATTTAAGATTATTTTTTAATTTCTTTCCAGTGACTGTTAAAACCTCAGAATTTATTTTTTTATTTTTCATTAATTCTATCATTACTGCTGGTACACCACCTGCTTTATAAAAACCTTCCATTAAATATTCTCCAGCAGGCTGACAATTTACTAACAGGGGAATTTTATGTCCAAGTTTTTGCCAATCTGACAAATTAAATTTAATGTTCATATGTTTTGCTATAGCTATCAAGTGAGATACAGCATTACTTGAGCCACCTATGGCACTTGCAACAACAACCGCATTTTCAAAAGATTTTTTTGTCATTATTTTAGAAGGAGTTAGATTTTCTTTAACCATACCCACAATTCTTTTTCCTGTTTGATAAGATATTTTTTTTCTTTCCGGATAAGGTGCAGGAATTATAGCACATCCTGGCAAAGACATTCCTAATGCTTCTGCAATTGAATTCATAGTTGATGCGGTACCCATTGTGTTACAATGACCAACACTAGGTGAAGAAGCTGTAGCCATATCCATGAATTCATCGTAATCAATTTTTCCCTTTGAATATAATTTTCGAGCTTCCCAAATTATTGTTCCTGAACCTGCTTTTTTTCCTTTGTAATGACCATCTAACATTGGTCCACCAGATAAAACTATTGCTGGTATATTGACTGTTGCTGCTGCCATAAGTGCAGCTGGAGTAGTTTTATCGCACCCTGTTGTTAGAATTACTCCATCTAATGGATAACCATATAAAACTTCAACCAAAGATAAATAAGATAAATTTCTATCAAGCGCTGCTGTAGGTCTTTTTCCTGTTTCTTGAATAGGATGAGTTGGAAACTCCATTGGAACACCGCCTGCATCTCTTACGCCTTTTTTAATTCTATCACTTAAACTTAAAATATGCCTATTACATGGTGATAAGTCACTACCTGATTGAGCTATACCAATTATTGGTTTTCCTGATTGAAGATCTTTACGAGTTAATCCGTAGTTTAAATATCTTTCAAGGTAGATCGCTGTAAGACCTGGATCTTTTGGATTATCAAACCATTCTTTGCTTCTAAGTTTTAATTTTTTCACTTAATTATTTTACGTTATTCCAGCATCAACAATAAAATTTTGTTTTGTACATCCGGAAGATACGTCTGATGCTAAGTACAAAACTAAACTTGATACATCTGAAGGTTTTAATTGTCTTTTTAAACACTGTTTATCTAAAAGCCATTTTTTATATTCTGGAGTTAACCAATGTTTTATTTGTCTCTCTGTAGCAATTGATCCCGGCACAACTGAATTAGCTCTTATGTTGTGTTTTCCCAATTCTTTAGCAAAAGATCTTGTTAAACCAACTACTGCTGATTTTGCAGTTTCATAAGCAACCTTATCTCCTTCACCAAGCATCCATGAGACAGATCCTAAATTAACAATTGAGCCTGATCCTTTTTTAATCATTCCATCTTTAACAGCTTTAATTGTAAAGAAAAAATGTTTTAAGTTAATACCCATTCTATTATCCCAATATTTCTCATCAACATCATCAGTAGTATGTCTTTGATCGTTTGCAGCATTGTTGATTAATATATCAATAGGTCCATTATCATCTATAATTTTTGAAATTATTGAGTTAAGTTTTTTTATGTCTAACAGATCACATTCAATAAAATTCGGTTTTTTAAATTTTTTTTCAGTGATTGTTTTTATTAATTTTTCTGATTCACTTAAATCTATATCCACAAAAAAAACATTTGATCCTTGTTCACAAAAGTGTTCAACTATTGAAGCGCCTATTCCAGACCCTCCACCTGATACAAAGACATTTTTATTTTCTAAATCATAATATTTAACTTGCATATTTATATTCTTTCTTTTGTTTCTTTATTAAACAAAGATATTTGATTTAAATCAAAGTATAAATTCATATTTTTATTCATTTCAATTTTAACAGTTGAAGGAAATTTTCCTAATAGCTCTTGTTTGAAATAATCAAATGTAATTATTTGTTCATGTCCTATATATTCGCTTAAGTTTGCATTAAGGTTTACCTCAAAGTCATGTTCAGAAGTTTTTTTATGATGAATATGCTCAGGTCTTATTCCAAATAAAACTTCTAAATTGCTATCATTTATTTTTTCTTTGAACTCATAATTTCCTATTGGTATTTCTACATCTAAACTTCCACCATCTGGTAAAAAAACAAACTCATTATTTTTATTAATTAATTTTCCAGAAATTAAGTTCATGGGAGGAGATCCAATAAAGTCAGCAACAAAAACATTGTTAGGTTTGTTGTAGATATTTTCTGGAGTGTCGCATTGTTGAATTACTCCAAGATTCATTATTGCAATGTTAGTACCTAAACTCATTGCTTCAGTTTGATCATGTGTGACGTAAACAACTGTTGTTTTTAATTTTTGATGAAGTTTTTTTATTTCTCTTCTCATTTCTACTCTTAATTTTGCATCTAAATTTGACAAAGGCTCATCGAACAAGAAGACTTTTGGATTTCTAACTAATGCCCTTCCCATTGCAACTCTTTGTCTTTGTCCGCCAGATAGTTGTGATGGTTTCCTTTCTAAAAGTTCAGTAATTTTAAGCAAATTTGAAACTTTAGTTAATGATTCCTCAATTTTATCTTTAGACGTTTTTCTTTGCTCTAGACCAAAAGTTACGTTTTTTCTTACTGTCATTGCTGGATACAAGGCATATGACTGGAATACTAAAGCAATATCTCTGTCACTTGGTTCCATTTCATTGACCACGTAATCATCAATTAAAATTTCTCCACTATCTGATTTTTCAAGACCAGCAATAGTATTTAATAAAGTAGATTTTCCACATCCAGATGGTCCTAATAAAACTAAAAAATCACCATCATCAATATCTAAATTGATACCCTTTAAAACTTCTGTATTTCCAAAATTTTTATTAATGTCATTTATTTTTAAATTTGCCATATTATCCTTTCACTGATCCAGCTGTTAAACCTCTAATAAAATATTTGCCTGCTAAAATATAAACAATTAAAGTTGGGAAACCTGCAATTATTGCAGCTGCCATATCAACATTATATCTTTTTACACTCGTGCTAGTTAAAACCATGTTGTTAAGTGCAACTTGGACAGGAGCTTCTTCACCAAAAGTAAAAGTTGCTCCAAATAAAAAATCATTCCAAATCATTGTGAATTGCCAAATCACAGTCACAACCAAAATAGGTGTGGAAATGGGTAGCATTATTTTAAAGAATATTTTAAAAAATCCTGCCCCATCTATTCTTGCAGCTTTGACAATCTCATCAGAAATTGAAATATAATAATTTCTACAGAATAATGTTGTAAAACATAATCCATAGACAACATGAACAAGTATTAATCCTCCAATTGAGTTTGAAATACCCATTGCTCCCAATGTTCTAGACATTGGCAATAATATTGCTTGGTAAGGTATAAAAGTTCCAAATAAAAAAAGTAAAAAGATCCAACTATCACCTTTAAATCTCCATTTCGTCAAAGCATATCCGTTTATTGCACCTAATAAGGTAGAGATTATAACTGCTGGAACTACAAGTTTAACTGAATTCCAAAAATATGTTTTTAAATATACATCACCTGCCGAAAATCCTTGACCATGCCATGCAACTTTCCAGGACTCAAAATTTAATGTTTGAGGTAAATATAATAAATTACCCTGTCTAATTTCTTCCATGGATTTAAATGAGGTAACTATCATTACATACAAAGGCGTAATGTAATAAAGTGCAAATATTCCTAAAATTAAAAATAAAACCCATCTATAAAAAGTTTTTTTCTTTTTTGATTTTATCTCAATGCTTTGAAAATTATTTTCTCTCATCTTCCCTCTTTAATTCTGAATACAAATATGGAACTACTATTGCAGACACAGTTAAAAACATCATAATTGCACTTGCTGATGCTAAACCAATTTCACTTCTATGAAACGCCATTTGAGTCATAAATACTGCTGGCATATCTGATGAAATTCCTGGTCCACCTGCTGTTAATGCAATAACTAAGTCATAACTTTTAATTGCTAAATGAACCAAAATAACAATAGCACTCATAAATACAGGTCTCATCATTGGTAAAATAATTTTCGTGTAAATAGAGACTAAATTTGCACCATCTATTTTAGCTGCTTTAATTATTTCATCATCAACAGATCTTAAACCAGCTAAAAATATTGCCATTATAAAACCTGAAGATTGCCAAACACCCGCAATAACAATAGTATAAATTGACATTCCTGGAGTAGTAAGCCAATCAAAAGTAAAAGTTTCAAAACCAATATCCCTTGCAAATTTTTCTATCCCTAAAGTTGGATTTAATATCCATTTCCAAGCTGTCCCTGTAACTATGAAAGAAAGAGCCATTGGATATAAGTAAATAGTTCTTAGAAACCCCTCTGCTCTAATTTTTTGATCTAATAAAATAGCAAGAACAATTCCTATAAAAATACAAAGGATTAAAAACAATATTGTAAATATAAATAAATTTTCAACAGCTACATGCCATCTATCCATAGACCATAATCTAAAATATTGGTCTATACCCCAGAATTTATACTGCGGAAGTAATTTAGATTTTGTAAAAGAAATATAAATCGTCCATAAAATAAATCCATAAACGAACCAAGCTAAAACTCCAAAAGAAGGTGCTATAACTAATCTAGGTAAATTTCTTTTTAACCAAAACATAATTTAAATTTTAAACGCGCTATTAAAGATAATAGCGCGTTTTTTATATTAACTAAATAAAGCGAGCTTTTTAGATTGCTGCTTTAACTGCAGATGCAAGTTTTTTGACTGCATCGTCAGATGACATATTAGAGTTAAAGTGTTCAGTAACAACATCTTGGATTGCTCCTTTAACACCTAATTCTAAAGTCATACCGTGAGCAAAACTAGGTAGAAGACCACCTTTTTTTGCTGCTGTATTCAAGTCTGAGTTTGATTTTTTTGCACACTTATCAAAATCATCCATTGAAACATCTAATCTAGCTGGAATTGAACCTTTGTAGATATTAAAAACTTTTTGGAAGTTTTTACCCATCATAAGACTTGCTAGTAATTTTTGTCCTTCAACTTTATCGCTACCTTTAACTTTGTAGAAAATGAAAGAGTCTACATTGTAAAGATATCCATTGTCAGAAGGTGTTGATGCACAGTAGTAATCTACATCAGGTTTTAAACCTGCTGCTGCAAACTCACCTTTTGCCCAGTCACCCATTAATTGGAATGCTGCTTTACCTTCCATAACCATGGCAGTTGCAACGTTCCAATCTCTTCCTGGAGAACCTTCGTCAGTGTAAGATTTAAGTTTTCTCATTTGGTCAAAAACTTTTTTCATTGTAGATCCGCTTAGCGTAGCAACATCTGCATCAACAAAAGCTTTTCTGTAAAAATCATTTCCACCAATTCCTAATGCAACTGCTTCAAAAACAGTAGCATCTTGCCATGGCTGTGAACCGTGAGCTAAAGGAATAATTCCTTTTGCTTGTAGTTTATCAGCTGCAGCATTAAACTCTGCCCATGAAGTTGGCATTTTTATTCCATTAGAATCTAAAACTTTTTTGTTTGCCCAAAACCAATCAATTCTGTGAATGTTAACTGGAGCAGCACAATATGCTTTTCCATCATCACATTTCATATGGCTCGCAACTTGTTTACTTAAAAGTTTGTCCCAACCCTCAGCTTTTGCAACAGCATCAATATTGTATGGAGCTACTACACCTTCTCTATCATAAGCTTGAATTGTAGGACCTTTAATTTGTGCAGCAGCTGGCGCATCATTTGCAACTATTCTTGCTTTTAATGTTTGCATAGCAGCATCACCACCACCACCAGCAACTGGCATATCTAACCACTCACCACCTTTTGCAGCAAAATCATCTTTTAAAACTTTAAGAGCCTTTGCTTCTCCACCAGACGTCCACCAGTGAAGAACTTCTGCTTTAGGACCGGCATAAGACAATGACGGAACTAAAGACATTGCTAAAATAGCAATAATTATTTTTTTCATTATTTATCTCCTATAACTAAAATTAATGTGGAGACATTACTTATTTGTTTAAATTAAAGAATAAATTTCAAGTCGCTACAACTTTAGATTGAAATTAAATTTTTAAGAAAAAGTCAAACTAAATATAAAAATTAATTTTTTATTAAAATTGCAATTCAATCTTGAGTTGAAGTATCAATATGTCGCTGTACGCCCCAGTCTTGCCGCTCCTCTAACACCGCTTGCATCACCATACTTTGGTTTTAAAAAAACTCCTTCATACTCTTTACCTATTATGAATTTTTTAACCATAGATTCTATTTCACTTAAAAAATCTATTTCATTAGACACTCCACCTCCAAATACAAAACAATCTGGATCTAATATATTGATAATTGTTGAAAGCGACATTGCCAAGTTTAACTTGAAGTCATCGATAAATTGTTCAGCATCTAAATCATGTCTTCTATATAACTGAAATATTTCATTTGTTTTTAGATTTTTTTTATACTTTTTATTAAATCTCTTTGCTAGAGCTAGTCCCGATATAAAGCTTTCAATTTCAAGCTCTCTTAAATTAGTGCTTTCTACATTTTCTTTTTTTGCAGCAACAAATGGCAATTGATTATGACCCCATTCTCCAGCAACTCCGTTTGGCCCTGAAACAATTTTTTTATCAATTACTAATCCACCACCCGCTCCTGATCCAAGAATAATACCATAGACAATTTTGTAATGTTTACCAGACCCATCAATAGCCTCAGACAAAGCAAAACAGTTTGCATCATTTTCACAAAAAACTTCCCTGTCTAAAGCTTTTCTTAAGTCAGATTGAAAAGGTTTTTTTTCTAACCAATTTATATTAGGGCAATTTTTAACCAAACCATTCTGTGGAGAGTGCACACCAGGGTGGCATACTCCAACTGGTAAAGTTTGATTAAATTCTTTATCAAGATTGTTTACAATTTGTTTAATTTCAAAAATAATTTTTGAATAATCTTTTGGACAATCTATCCTTGATCTATTTGTTTCATCTCCATTGTCTTTTAAAACAACATATTCTATTTTTGTCGCTCCTAAGTCTATACCAATTTGCATAATTAATAAGTAGCTCTCCCCCCGCTTAAATCAAATACAGCAGCTGTTGAAAAAGAGTTTTCTTCACTAGATAGCCATGTAACTAATGATGCAAGTTCTTCAACTTCTGCAAATCTATTCCTTGGGATTTTAGATAAAATATATTTTGTAAACTCTTTAGTTTGTTGCTCTATGATTTTTGTTTTGGCTACTGCAGGTGTTACACAATTAACTGCAATATTATTTAGAGCCAGTTCTTTTCCGAGTGATTTTGTCAATCCAATTACACCAGCTTTTGAAGAACTGTATGCGCATGCATTTGGATTTCCTTCTTTACCAGCGATTGAGGATATATTTACTATTCGTCCATAATTATTCTTTACCATATAAGGTACAACGGCTTTGCAACAATAAAACACTGAATTCAAATTTAAATTTATTATCTTAAGCCATTCCTCTAAAGGATACTTTTCTACTGTTGTATTTAACCCCGAAATACCAGCATTATTAATAAAAATATCAATTTTTCCATATTTTTTTTCTACATCTTCTAATGATTTTGAAACATTTTCATAACTTCTTACATCTACAATTTTATATTCAGATCTTTCTAATCCCAATTCTTTTACAGCATTTATTGAAATTTCTTCATTAATATCCCAGATTATTACATTGGCACCAGATGCTATAAATCTTTTTGCAATTGCAAAGCCAAAACCTTGTGCGCCTCCTGTAATAACGGCTACTCTGTTTTTCAAATTGAAATCAATCATTACTTTAATATTTTTTTAATCTCTTCATTAGAAAATTTTTTTGGTATTTTGCATTTCGTTTTAATTTTTTGTGGAATTCCAGTTATAGAGGCTTTCATAGTTGATTGAATGATATCCAAAACATGTAAGGATAACTCGCCATTGCATTTGTTGATTTTTTTATTTTCTATAGCATAAGCCATTTCTGCTAGTCCTGCCCCTCTATAATTAGCATTAGTAGGAGACTCGTTTGCTCGAGAACTTTGAGATCTTATATTAATTCTTCCTAATGGCATTTTATTAGTTTTATATTCCTTCCATGGTTTTCCTAGTTTTTTACAAACATAAACTGAACCACCAAACATATTTGGATCAGGAACAATCATTGAACCTTTGTCGCCATATAATTCAATATGATTTCTTTGGTGAGCTATCACATCAAATGACAAAGTTAACCTAATTACAGTTCCATTTTCAAATATAATAGTTGAAAGGTAAGTTGTTGGGCACTCAACTTTGAATGTTTTATTTTTCTTAGGTCCAATTCCAATAGTTCTTCTTTTTACCCCATTAACTATGCTTCCTGTAACTTTTTTTGCAGGACCTAATAAATTTACTAAAGCAGTGAGATAATAAGGGCCCATATCAATTACAGGACCACCCTCTTTTTTTGCAAACCATGGTTCAGGATTTGGATGGTAAGATTGAACCCCGGGAAATGCAAAAATTGCATTTCCTAGTTTGATTTTACCAATAATTTTTTTATCAACTAGTTCTTTTGATTTTTGTATACCTCCACCCAAAAAAGTGTCTGGTGCATTTCCAATATAAAGTTTTCTACTCTTTGCTATTTTAAGAAGATCTTTCCCATCCTTAAAGTTGATTGCCATAGGTTTTTCTGAATAAACATGTTTACCATTTAACAAAGATTGTTTTGCGATTTGATAGTGAGCTTTTGGAATAGTTAAATTAAGAATTATTTCTACTTCTTGATCTTTTAAAAGTTCTCTAACACTTAATGCTTTTATTTTATAAGTTTTTGCACATTTTAAAGCAATACGATGATTGATATCTGCACATTTTACAATTTTAATATTATTGAAATATTTTTCTGCTCTAAAATAAGTTTCAGAAATGTGGCCACATCCAATCAATCCAACTTTAAATACTTTATTCATACACTCAAAGAATTAAACACCTTGTCTTTGTTTGGTTTTTCCTTCTTTGTAAAGTTTTAAAGCTTCTTTATTTTCCTCAGTAGTTGGAATTTCTAATGTTGGACTATCCCAAAAAGCAGAACCTTCTAACCATTTATAGGCATGTGTCTTTATTGAAATTACATATGTAACATCAGATTTTTTTGCTCTTTTAAATGCTTCTTCAAGATCTGATATTGAATTAACATGTTCAGATTTTGCCCCCATGCTCTCTGCATGTTTAGCAAAATCAACATCTACAAGTCCTGGGGTATTAGAGCTTTTTAATAAATTATTATACTCTTTTCCCCCTTTAAATAATTGTAATCTATTAATAACTGCAAAACCCCCATTATCACAAACAATTATAATTAGTTTATTTTTTGTTATTACAGATGAATAAATATCAGTGTTGTTTAATAAGTAAGATCCATCACCTACAAAAGAAATTACTTCCTTTTCAGGGTTTGCCATCTTTATTCCTAAAGCACCAGATATTTCATAACTCATACAACTAAAACCCCATTCTGTTTCATGAGTATTAAGCTCTCTGGGTCTCCAAACTTGCACCACTTCACCAACTAAACCTCCTGCAGCTGTAACTGCTATATCAGATGGATCTGAATTTCTATAAATTGCACCAATAACTTGAACATAGCTCGGTATTTCTTGGTTAGTAGGAGCGCATTCTTTATCTATATGCTCATTCCAATTTTTAAGTTCAGTTTGTGATTTTTTATTCCATTCATCTTCTGCTTTCCATTCACCTAAAGCCTCTGATAATTCATTTAAAGAAATTTTTGCATCTCCTATAACAGCTTGAGCTAAATGTTTATTAGCATCAAATCTAGAAACATTAATCGAAACAAGATTAAAATTCTCATTTTCAAAATTAGCCCATGAGCCTGTAGTGAAATCTGCAAGCTTAGTTCCAACAGCAATTGCTAGATCTGTCTCTTTTGCAAGTTTGTTTGTATTTTTTCCTCCAAGACCACCTATTTGTCCTGCGTAGTGGGAATGATCTCTTTTCATTGTTGAATATCCCATCACTGTTTGCGTAACTGGAATATTATGTTTTATTGCAAATTTACTTAATTCATCCATTGCATCAGAATAAAAAACTCCTCCACCAGAAATTAAAATTGGTTTCTTTGAAGATTTTATTTTTTCTGCAGCTTCTATTATTTGAAATTCATCAGGTCTTGGTCGTCTTATTTTATGAATTCTTTCTTTAAAAAATTCTTCTGGATAATCAAATACTTGTCCTTGTATATCTTGGCTAAGAGCTATGCATGCTGGTCCACAATCAGCTGGATCTAGCATAGTTTGGATTGCTGCAGGAAATGATTGAATGATTTGTTCCGGCCTTGTTATTCTGTCAAAATATCTAGTTACTGGTTTAAATGCATCGTTTGCGGTAACACCAGGATTATTAAAATGTTCTACTTGTTGCAAAACTGGATCTGGCATTCTATTTGCATAAGTATCTCCAGGTAAAAATAGAATTGGCAATCTGTTACTCATAGCAACCGCTGCTGCAGTAACCATATTAGTTGCTCCAGGACCTACAGAAGATGTTGCTATAAAAATTTGTTGTCTTCTTTTTGCTCTTGCATATCCAATACCTGTTAAAGCCATATTTTGTTCATGATGGCCTCTATATGTTGGTAATTCTTTTTTGCTTTCCTCTAAAGCTTGCCCTAAACAAGCAACATTACCATGACCAAATATTCCAAATGCACCTGGGAAAAGTGGTTCTTTCTTACCATTAATGATTATTTTCTGTGAAATTAAATACTTAACAATTGCATGAGCGCATGTAAGCTTTAACTTTTTCATAATTGCGTATATAAAACGAAAAAAAAATCAATTGCACTAAAAAATTTTATAATAAAATAAACTATGTACGAAAAATTTGGACAATTCATTAATGGTAAATGGCAAAAATCAGAAAATAATGAAACTTATGATGTTATTAATCCTGCAACAGAGGAAATAATTGGAAAAGCATCTAAAGCGGGGCGAGGAGATGTTGATAAGGCATTAAAGTCAGCTGAAGCTGGTCTAAAAGTTTGGAGAAATACACCGCCTTGGCAAAGATCTTATATAATAAGAAAGATAGCTGACAAAATAAGGGAAAAACAAGAAGTTTTAGCTAAATGGTTAACTCTAGAAGTCGGAAAACCACTTGCAGAAGGTACAGGAGAAGCTGGTGGCGCAGCTGATATATTTGAGTGGAATGCAGAAGAGACAAAAAGAATTTACGGACAAACAGTTGAAAGTAGATTTCCTGATACTCGTGTTCATGTTTACTATCAACCAGTTGGTGTAGTCGCAGCACTAGTTCCATGGAATTTTCCTTTAATACTTGCTTCAAGAAAAATATCCACAGCACTTGCGGCCGGTTGTTCGGTAATATGTAAACCAGATGTGATCACGCCTGGAACAGTAATGGAATTAGTTGATATTTGTAAAGAATGTGGTGTTCCAGAAGGTGTTATTAATTTATTGTCAGGCGATCCTGCTTCAATATCTGAGCAATTAATTGAATCTGATATTGTAAAAAAAGTTTCTATAACTGGATCAACAAGAGTTGGAAAATTAATATTAAAGAAGGCAGCTGACAAAGTTCAAAGAGTTACCATGGAACTGAGTGGCCATTCTCCATTTATAGTTTTTGAAGATTCAAATATAGACAAAGTAGCAGATATGGCAATTACTGCAAAATTTAGAAATAATGGTCAAGTATGCATCTCACCTAATAGATTTTATATTCAAGAAAGTAAAAAAGATGAATTTGTTACAAAATTTATTGAAAGAGCTAAAAAATTAAAAATTGGAAATGGTATGGATAGCGACGTTCAGCTTGGACCTTTAACAACATCAAAAAGATTGAGTGAAATAGAAGAATTAGTTGAAACAACTAAGAAAGAAGGTGCCAAAATTCTACTTGGTGGAAAAAGACCTTCAGGTTTTAACAAAGGTTATTTTTATGAACCAACTGTTTTTGATGATGTGAAAGATAATTTTACAATAATGAAACAAGAACCTTTTGGTCCGTTGGTACCAGTTTTATCATTTAAAAACTTTGATGAAGTTATAGAAAGAGCTAACGATAATGATCTTGGTTTATGCAGTTACATATATACCAATTCTATGGAGCAAGCACATCGTGCTTCTGAATTGATGGAAACTGGATGTGTAGCCGTAAATACTGCGGCTGTTGCTGTTGCCGAAGCACCCTTTGGTGGTATTAAACAAACTGGCTATGGACGAGAGGGTGGTTCAATGGCTATTAAAGATTATCTAAATATAAAGTACACTCACCTAGGTTTAAAAGGTTAATGCGAATTAATAAAATCAAAAAAATGATGACTGAGGGCAAACCAGTTATTAATGGATGGTTGCAAGTTCCAAGTACTGCTTCAGCAGAAACAATGTCCCAACAAGGATGGGATTCTCTAACCATTGATATGCAGCATGGATTAGTAGATTACACAAATGCATTACCCATGCTTCAAACTATATCTGCATCAGAGGTAACTCCGCTTGCTAGAGTTAATTGGAATGAACCAGGTCAAATAATGAAAATTTTAGATGCTGGGTCTTATGGAATAATATGTCCGATGGTCAGTAACAAACAACAAGCAGAAAATTTTGTTCAAGCATGTATGTATCCACCTAATGGTTATAGAAGTTATGGTCCAGTAAGAGGATTAATTTATGGAGGTCCAGATTATGCAAAACATGCAGATACGGAACTATTAAAATTTGCAATGATTGAAACTAAGGAAGCTCTTGAAAAATTAGACGAAATAATGTCTGTAGAGGGAGTTGATGGAATTTACGTCGGACCAGCTGATCTTAGTTTGGCAATTGGAGAAGAGCCAGGATTTGATAGACCAGAAGGAACTAAAGCTTACGATCAAATATTAAGAATCTTGGATCACGCTAAAAAAAATAATATTTTTGCAGGTATACATAATGGAAGTCCAGAATATGCAATGAAAATGGTCGATAAAGGATTTAATTTTGTAACAATAAGTTCTGACCAAAGAATTATGGGGCTTGGAGCTAAAAATATTATAGAAAAAATTAAAGGGACTAAAACACAAGAAGTTTCCAAAGCATATTAACTGTGTCTTCAAAGAAAAAAGTTCTTATAATTCAAAATATACATGAAGCAGGAATAAACCTGTTAAAAGATAATCCAAGTTACGAATTTGAAATTTTTAATGAAATTAATGATGAGGTAAAAAATAAAATAACAGATTGTGATGCAATCTCAATTCGTACTGCAAAGCTACCAAATGAAATAATTAGAACTGCCAAGAATTTAAAGGTTATTTCTAGACATGGGGTTGGTTATGACAATGTTGGATTAGAAGCTACAAAAGATAAAGGTATCACACTAACTATTACAGCTACTGCAAATGCAGTTGCTGTAGCTGAACATGTTATGTTTATGCTTCTAAACATTTCAAAAAGAAAAAATATGTATGACGAAACAGTAAAATCAGGAAAATTTATAGAGAGAAATAATTTGCCAAAAACAATTGAACTGTGGGGTAAAAAAATATTGATTGCTGGTTTTGGAAGAATTGGAAGAGCTTTAATAAAAAGATGTTTAGGATTTGAAATGAAAGTTTATGTTTATGATCCATATGTTGAACAAAATACAATTACTTCACTAGGGGGAGAGAAAATAAATAATTTAAATGAAACAATAAAAGATATGGATGCAGTATCATTACACCTGCCACTAACGAGTGAGACAAAAAATTTAATAAACTATGATTTGCTTAAAACTTTAAAAAAAAATTGCATTATTATAAATGCTGCCAGAGGCGGTATAATTAATGAAGAAGATTTAAATAAAGCGCTTAATGAAGATCTAATTTTTGGTGCTGGCTTAGATGTTTTTGAAACTGAGCCACCAGAAAATAACAATCCTCTTTTAAAAAATGAAAAAGTATTTTTAAGTCCTCATACAGCTGCATTCACTGAAGAATGCATGATTAGAATGGGCAAAGAAACTACACAAAATATTATTGATTTTTTTGAAAAAAAATTAGAAAAAAGTAAAATAGTAACTTTATGATAAAGCTAAACTTTAAAAATTTTGGTTTATTAGAAATTCTAATTATAGCATCATTTCTTTATGTAGTTGGAATGTTAATGTGGACGGCAAGCACAAGACCTGCTGTTGAAGCAAGAGCAAACTTAGTAAAAGAAAATCATCAAAAAGTTGTGGATTTTATAAATGAAGAGATAAATAAATGTGGAAATAATGATGAAGACAAAACTACCATATGGGGTGACCCGTGCAATGGTGAGTGGATTGCATCAAAAGTTGTCGGCTATATAAATAATAATTTAGGTATAAAAAACCCTTTTTCTGATGAAAATAAAGTAAAAACTGATCCTGATCCAAGAATTAAGGCTGAAGGAAAAGCAGGACAATCGGTTGAAATGGGTGTTATTTTTTTAATGTCATCTAATTTTTTGGCTGAACCAGGTTCGGAATGGATTGTGGGAACTTGTTTTAAATCACCATGTGTTGCAGCTGGAAATAACGAGTTAACATCTCTTTACAGATAATTAATCTTTATAGATTTCTATTCCAGATTTTCTCAAAGTTTCATTTAAATATTTATATCCGATTTTTGCGTACTCTAAAGGATTTGCCTTTGATGGATCTTGCTCTGCTTCTACAACCAACCAGCCGTTATAATTATTTTTCTTTAATACATCAAATAATGGCTTGTAATCGATACATCCATCACCAGGTACGGTGAATGCCCCATCTAAAAAAGCACCTCTGAAGCTAAGATCATTTTTTAAAGAATTTTCTAAAACATCTTTTCTAATATCTTTGCAGTGCATGTGTATTAATCTAGTATGAAAATCATTTAAAATTTTTAAAGAATTTCCTTTCGCAAAAAGCATGTGACCAGTGTCCAAAGTTAACTTAACGCTATCATGTGTATTTTCTAAGAGTCTTATGGTGTCTTCTTCCGTTTCTATTACTGTACCCATGTGATGATGGTAAGCTAAAGGCATTTCTTGGTCTTCTAAATATTTTCCCATTTCTGAAATTTTATAATAAAATTTTTTTGCTTCATCTAATTCCATTTGAGGCCTTGTTGAAAGTTTTCTATTAGGATCACCTTGAATAGATCCAGAGACTTCGGCAAAAACCATACATGGGGATTTGCAATCTTTAAAAAGTTTTAATTGATTACTAATTAGCTTTTTTTCTTCCTCAACGCTGTTGTCTCTAAGATTTGCACCATACCATCCAGAACATAAATTTAATTTATATTTTTCTAGTTTTGGCAATAGTTCATTGGAAGTTTTTGGAAATTTACCACCAGATTCGATACCAATAAATCCTGCTTCACTTGCTTCAGATAAACACTGATCTAAAGAAGTTTCACCTCCCAGTTCTGGCATATCATCGTTACTCCAAGCAATGGGCGCAATTCCTAATTTGACTGACATGATAATATTAATTGTATATATAAATGTTTGCTTAAATGAAATCTAAAAAATTAAAACTTGGAATAATCGGTGGTGGCCCAAACTCATGGATTGGACATGTGCATAGAATTGCAGCACGATTTGATGATAAGTATATTTTAGTTGCAGGTGTTTTTTCAAGAAATTCAAAAAAATCTATTTCATTTGGAAAAAGTTTAGGGATAGACCCGCAAAGATGTTATTCGAATTATTCTGAAATGGCAGATAAAGAGAATAAATTAAGAAACAAAATAGATGTTGTGTCTATAATGACGCCTCCTGGAAGTCACCAAAAAATTGCAGAAAAATTTATTGATAAAAATATTCATATTATTTCAGACAAACCATTTGCTGCAAATCTAAGACAAGCAAAAAGTCTTTTTAAAAAAATCAAAAGTAACAACAAAATCAAATATGCTCTAACACACAATTATTCTGCGTATCCAATGGTTAGGGAAGCTAAAACTTTAGTTGGAAAAGGAAAAATTGGAAAAATTGAATATGTTAATTTTGAATATATTCAAGATTGGAGTGATGGAAAAAAATTTAATTCCATAAATGCAAAAAAATTATTCGACTGGAAACTTGATCCAAAAATAGTTGGAATTTCAACTGTTTTAAATGAACTTGGTTCTCATGGATATCATTTAGCAATGTATATATCTGGATTAAAAGCCAAAAAAGTCTTTGCCGACATAAGTCAAACTTCTAAAAAAATTAAAATGGATAATAATGCTCAAATACTTATAGAATTTGAAAAAGGAGCAAAAGGTATGTTTTGGACATCTACAAATACCAAAGGAGGTGTTTACGGTTTGAGAATAAGAGTTTTTGGAACAAAAGGAAGCATGGAATGGATACAAAATGAACCAGGTTATTTAAGATTAAACCCATCAAAAGGAGCTGTTAAAATTTTAGAGAGAGGTTTTCATGATGCAAAAGTGTCAAAAAATTTTTCAAGAATAAAATATGGTCACCCAGAAGGCTATCTTGATGCTTTTTCAAATATTTATAAAGAATTTGCTGAAAGCTTGTTGTCTAATAGATCAAAAAAAAATTTTTATCCAAACGAATATGAAGGTTTGGAAACTGCTAAATTTATAAATGCTTGTAAAATTTCATCTAAGAATAAAAGTTGGGTAAAAATATGATAAATGTAGCTTTATTTGGATTGGGTAGAATTGGACAGATGCATGCTGAAAATTTATTTAATAATAAAAGTTTTAAGTTAAAATTTGTTTATGATGTTGATTATAAATTAACTCAAAAAATTTCAAAAAAATTTAATTGTGCTGGGCTTAAAAATTATAAAATTGCAATAGAAAGTAAAGTAATCGATGTAATATTTATATCTACTTCAACAAATACTCACATCAAATTTTTAACAGAAGCTGTAAAGAAGAAAAAAATAGTTTTTTGTGAAAAACCATTAGATTTAAATCTAAAAAAAATAAATAATTGTAAAAAAGTTATTAAAAAATTTAATCCTAGAGTGCAACTTGGTTTTAATAGACGATACGATCCAGGACACAATGGTATCAAAAAAAAATTGATGATTGGAAAAATTGGAAAATTAGAAAAAATTATAATTACAAGTAGAGACCCTTCTCCACCTCCCTTGAATTATTTAAAAGTATCTGGTGGTATTTTTAAAGACATGATGATCCATGATTTTGATTTAGCTAGATTTTATCTTGATAATAATGATGAGTATGTCTCGATTTTTGCAACAGCAAGTAACATGTATGATAAAAAATTTAAAAATTTAAATGATCATGAATTAGCTACATGTGTTTTAAAAAGCAAAAAAGGTATTCAGTGCGTAATTACAAACTCAAGACACTGTAGTTTTGGTTATGATCAACGAGTTGAGTTATTTGGAACTGATGGAATGCTTTTATCTGGTAACAAGAGAGAAAATGAAACTGAAATTCACTCTAAAAATTCTACAAATAACAAAGCCCCACTACTGAATTTTTTTATTGAGAGATATAATGATGCCTACAAGTTACAGCTTAATGATTTAGCAAAAATGAAAAATAAAAAATTTAAACCTCTAGCTGGATTTGAAGAAGGAAGAATGTCATTATTAATTGCAGAAAAGGCAATTTTATCCTTAAAAACTAAAAAGTTAGAAAAAATAAATTAATACGCGATTCAATTAAAACTAGAATACAACCTGTCTTCTTTACAAGTCACTTTTAGTTATGATAGCTTTCCTGCTTTAAAAGTTAACTTTTTAAATAATAGGAGAGGATTTAATGAAAACATTAAAAAACTTTTTATTAGCAATTGCTACATGGGCAATGATGTCTGTGTCTGCATTAGCTGTAGATGTAATTGTTGTTTCTCACGGTCAAGCAAATGACCCTTTTTGGTCAGTTGCTAAAAATGGTGTAGATGCTGGATGTAAAGATATGGGAATATCTTGCAAATATACAGCACCTGCTACTTTTGACATGGTAGAAATGGCAAAATTAATCGATAACGCTGTTTCTCAGAAACCAAAAGGTATTGTAATTACTTTACCAGACGCTGCTGCTTTAGGTAAATCAGTTAAAGCTGCAATCGCTGCTGGAATACCGGTGATTTCAATGAACTCTGGATCTGATGATTATGCTTCTTTAGGTATCAGTGCTCACGTTGGACAAACTGAGTTTGAAGCTGGAGTTGGTGGCGGACAAAAAATGAAAGCTGCTGGTGGAAAAAAAGCATTATGCGTTAACCATGAAGTTGGAAACGTTGCACTAGATAGAAGATGTGCTGGTTTCAAAAAAGGTTTTGGTGGATCTGTTGATATTTTAGGAACATCAAATGACCCAACTGAAATTCAAAAAGCAGTTGCTGCTAAATTAGGCGGTGGATATGATACTATTCTAACTTTAGGTGCTGGCTTATCAGGTGAAGCAGCTCTTAAAGCATTAGAAGCTGCAGGAAAAGTTGGATCAGTAAAACTTGGAACATTTGATATGTCACCAAATATGTTAAAAGCTGCTGCTGCAGGAAAAGTAGAGTTTTTAATTGACCAACAACAATATCTTCAAGGTTACCTACCAATAGCAATTTTTGGTCAGTACATGAGATGGGGAACAATGCCAGCAGGTGTAGTAATGACTGGACCTGGATTTGTAACTCCTGACAATGCTGCAAAAGTTATTAAGTGGGCAGCTCAAGGTTATAGATAAAAAATAATTTAAAGGCCTGGCTTAATTTTAAGTCAGGCCTTTTTTTTAATCATTAAGTAATTTTTTTATGTCTGTAAAATCAAAAAGTATTCAATCAAAAAAACAAAGTGGTAGTGATGAAAGACTTAAAAAAATTTCTCCTTTAAGAGTTTTATTAAATAGACCTGAGCTTGGTGCTTTAGGTGGATCTATATTAGTATTTATATTTTTTGGAATTGTTGCTGGAGATACTGGAATGTTTAGTGCTTATGGAACATTAAACTTTTTAGATGTTTCGGCTAATTTAGGAATTATTGCAATTGCTGCAGCAATGTTAATGATAGGTGGAGAATTTGATTTATCAATTGGGTCCATGATTGGTTTTGCTGGTATATGTATTGCAATACCAGCTATATACTGGGGCTGGCCTTTATGGATGAGTATTGTATTTGCTTTTGCAATGGCTGTTTTAATTGGATACTTCAATGGAATAATGGTCGTAAGAACCGGTTTACCATCTTTTATTGTAACACTTGCGATGTTGTTTATTTTAAGAGGAGCAACTTTAGCAATTACAAGATTAATTACAGGTAGAACTCAAGTTCCAGGATTAAGTGTTTTAATTGAAGATGATCCAATTGCTTGGATATTTGCAACAGATACTTTCCAGTGGTTATTTGATTGGCTTGGATCAATGAAGTTAATCGCATTAAGAACAGATGGTACTCCGCTTGCAACAGGAATTCCACCGTCAGTGATATGGTTTATTGCATTAACTTTGTTTGCAACTTGGATATTGATGAAAACTAGATATGGAAACTGGATATTCGCATCTGGTGGGGATAAAGTAGGTGCAACAAATGTTGGGGTGCCGGTTGGAAGAGTTAAAATTAGTTTATTTATAGGTACTGCTGTAGCTTCGACAATTTTCGCATGTATTCAGGTTTTAGACGCAGGTTCTGCAGATACAATGAGGGGAACTTTAAAAGAATTAGAGGCAATCGCGGCGGCTGTGGTTGGTGGATGTTTGTTAACAGGAGGTTATGGTTCTGCAGTTGGAGCAGCTCTTGGTGCTATAATTTTTGGAACAGTTTCGATGGGAATTTTTTATACTGATGTTGATACTGACTGGTTTAAAGTATTTTTAGGAGCAATGATGCTTATAGCGGTTGTGTTTAACAATTATATTAGAAGAAGAGTAACTGAAAGTAAGTAATGTCAAATTATTTAGTTCAATTTAATAATATAAGTAAATTTTTTGGAAAAGTTATTGCACTTAAAGATGTAACAATGAGACTAAAAAAAGGAGAAATAATGTGTCTCCTAGGAGATAATGGAGCTGGTAAATCTACATTAATTAAAACACTTGCTGGAGTTCATAAACCAGATGAAGGTGAAATAATTTTTGAAGACAAAAAAATTGTGTTTGACTCACCTAAGGATGCCTTAGATATTGGAATTGGAACTGTTTATCAAGATCTTGCGTTAGTTTCATTAATGAGTGTTACTAGAAATTTTTTTATGGGAAGAGAGCCTCAAAAAGGTCTTCCCTTTTTTAAAACTTTCGACATAGAAACAGCAAATAAAATTGCTGCGGAACGAATGGGACAGATTGGAATTGATGTAAGAGATCCTTCTCAAGCAGTTGGAACAATGTCTGGAGGTGAAAGACAATGTTTAGCTATATCCAGAGCAATTTATTTTGGAGCAAAAGTTTTAGTTTTAGATGAACCAACATCTGCACTTGGTGTTCATCAAGCTTCAATGGTTTTAAAATATATAGTCAAAGCTGCATCACAAGGTTTGGCTGTAATACTTATTACACATAATGTTCATCATGCTTATCCAGTAGGAAATAGTTTTACAGTATTAAATAGAGGGAGAAGCATGGGTACATTTCAAAAAAAAGATATTTCTAGAGAAAAACTTCTAAGCATGATGGCTGGAGGTGAAGAGCTTGATAAATTAGAAGTTGAACTTCAAGAAATGGATAGAATTAGTAAAACAAACTAATTTGTTTCATAAAGCTTAGGAAACATTTTTCCTCCTAAACTATCTCCATTTTTATATCCTGCATCCTGCATTGCTTTTCTATAATTATAACTTGTCCAATCTCCAACATAGCTTATTTTAGTATCTTCTTTTGCAACCCTAAGAGTGTATCTACTTAAAGTTTTTTTTGGAATTGAGGAATTCAAAGAACCATGAAGAGTTCTCATATCAAAAATTACACAATCACCTAAATCACAATCCCAATTTAGAAATTCGTACTTATCTTTATTTGACAAAATATCTGGAGGCAATTCATACTTTTTACCATCAATAATACATTCATTGCCTTCTACTTTGTGACCATCTTTAAATAAAACTCTTAAAAATAATTTATTCCACAAATGAGAGCCTTTTACCCAAGAAACTCCTTCATCTTTTTTAGAAGGTTGTAAAGGTAGCCATAAAACACACATAGTTCCTTCCATATCAAAATAACTTATATCATGGTGAAAAGGTGTTGAAGATTTTGATCCTGCTTCTCTTAAAAACCAATTGTCCATTACAAGATTTATTTTTTTTGCAGACATTAGTTCTGAAGCTATTTTTGCATATGGGGATTTAAAGACGAACTCTGTGAATTCTGGTACAGTGTCCCAGGTCCAATAATCCTCTAAATAAGCAGGTTTTGAAGGATCGATTGTGTGTGATTTAAATCTAGGGCTTGGATTTTTTATATCCCTTTCAATTCCTTTTTTTAACTTTTCAATCCACTCTATATCAAACCTTCCTTTTAAAAATACTGCACCATTTTCATTAAATTGTTTGATTTCCTCATTTGAGATAAGATTATTCATACTAAATATTATACTTTTTAATTTATTATTATTCCAATTAAATGATTAAAGCTTTTCCTATAATTTTTATTTTACTTTGGTCGTCTGCATTTATAACTACACAACCAATTGTAGATAATAGCGATCCTTTTTCTGCATTAGCATTTAGATTTTTTTTAGTTTCAGTAGGTTTTTTAATTTATTGCATTTTAACAAATTCAAAATTCATAATTTCAAAGAAAAATTTTTTTGAGTCATTTATTAGTGGAATATTGTTTCATGGAATTTATTTAGGTGGTGTGTTTTATTCTATTTCTGTAGGTTTACCAACAAGCATAGCGGCTTTGATTGTAACCCTCCAACCTATCCTAACAAATATTCTTGCAGGACCAGTTCTTAAAGAAAATGTAACTTATAAACAATGGATTGGAATTACTTTTGGTTTTATTGGTGCTGTTCTAGTTTTAGGTTTTGATATAGGAAAGGATATACCTCTTACAGGTGTAATTGCTACTATTTTATCTTTAATATCAATCACTGTTGCAACTCTCTGGCAAAAGAAACTTTCTAACAATCTGCCTCTTCAAGTAAGCAATATTTACCAAGCTTTAGGTGGATGTATTTTTCATTTGATTATAATTATTTTTTTTGGAAATTTTCATATCAATTTTTCAACTACATTTATTATTGCTATGTCACATCAAATCTTATTAGTTTCATTTGGTGCTTTTACAATTCTAATGTTTTTAATAAGAGAAAACTCTGCAAGCAAAACTGTTTCATTGCTATTTCTTGTTCCACCTACGTCTGCTTTAATGGCTTGGTATTTTTTAAATGAAAATTTATATACTATTGATCTAATTGGTTTTGGATTAACTTCTTTTGGGGTTTTTATTGCAACAAGAAAAAATTAATTTGATAAAATACTAAATTTATTATATTTAATAATTGCCGATTTGTTCCTTATTGCGGGCTAACAGCTAAAATGGAAAATCATAAATTGGCAAGGTATTTGATCTGTATTGTGGACCTAGCATAATGCTAAATCACTAAAAAGGAGTAATAAATGAACCTCGATTTTTTCAAACAAACTAGAATTTTAGATGGTGGCATGGGCCAAGAACTTTTAGCAAGAGGTATGGATCCAACCGGAACACTTTGGAGTGCTAAAGCATTGATCGAACCAAAATACCATCAACTTATAGAAGATATTCATAGAGATTTTATTAAAGCTGGGGCAGAAGTTATTGTTACAGCAACATTTACCGCAAGAAGAATAAGGTTAAAAGAAAACGGATTAGAAGATCAATTTGAAAACCTTAACATAACTGCTGGTAAAATTGCTCAAAATGTAAAAAAAGATTTTCCTAACATATATGTTGCTGGTGGATTGCCTCCACAATATTTAACATATGAAGTAGATACAAGATCTAATGATGAAATTTACCAAAGCTATAACGAACAAGCAAAGATTCTTAATCCATATGTTGATTTCTTTTATCTTGATGTTTTAAGTAGTGTAAATGAAATTAAGATAGCTATTGATGCTATAAAAGAGTTTGAAAAACCTTACTTAATTGGTGCTCATATTTCTGAAGGAACAAGGTTACCAAGTGGTGAAAAAATTACTGAAATTATAGAAAATATAAAACATGAAAAATTATTAGGGTTAATATTAGCTTGTGTCTCACCAGAAAATTATGAACTTAATAAAAATGAATTAAAAAAATTAAATATTCCTTATGGATTTAAAGTAAACGGCTTTGAAACTACTAAACCAAATTTAGGTTATACGGATGCTTACAAAAAAAGTAAGTCTGGTAATCCAAATGAATTCTTGGGTAAAAGAAAAGATTTAGGTCCAGAAAACTTAAAAAAAATATCCAAGCTTTTCAAAGAAGATGGCGCAACAATACTTGGTGGCTGTTGTGAAACGAGACCAGCCCACATTAAAGAGATTTCAAGTATTAGGTAGTTTTTTTATTATCTGCCCTTCTTACAAAATAAATACCAACTATTACGGCAATTAAAGATATTAATACTTTAAATGTAATTAATTCTTTCAAGAAAATATAACTAAGTATAGTTCCAAAAATTGGAATTAGGTAAGATACTTGTGATTGAAAAATTAAACCATTATTAATTAATATTTTAAATCTTAATAACCAGGCTAATCCAGTTGAAACAAGACCTAAATATATTACTGAAACAGTAGATTGAATTGAAGGAGTATATGTCCATGGTTTTTCAATAAAAAAAGATAAAGGAAGTAAAATTATAATAGCCCAAATTAATATTGATCCAGTTACATTTTCATTTTTTTTATTTTTTATTTTTAAAGTTAAAACGCCACCAATAACATAGCAAGTCGATCCTAATAAAATAAGCAAAGCAGAAATAAAATTATTTTCATTAATTAATAAATTATCAGAGAATAAAAAAACTATACCTGCAAATCCAATTAAAATTCCAATTGTTTTTGTTAAATTAAATTTTTCATTACTTGTATAAAAATGACCTAGAATGGTAGATGACAGTGGAGTTGTTGACATCAAAATAGCTGCTAAATTACTTTGAACTGATTTAACACCATAAGAAATTAGAAAAAAAGGAATAACTAAATTTATTAAGCCTATAATTGCAAACCAATACCAATCTTTCGAAAATGCCTCTAATTTTATATTTTTATAAAAACATAATAACAAAACTGGCATAGCTCCAAAAAAAACTCTTAAAAAAGCAATAGTTACAGGTCCAAAAGAATATGTAGCAATTTTAATGTTAAAAAAAGCTGAAGCCCATATTAATGCAAGAAAAGTTAGTAACGAGTAATCTATTATGTTTGGTTGTCTCATTCAGTTATATTTTCAATTTTACCTTTTGTAATTTTAACAAGATTTTCAAAATCTATTTTAAATACACAATTAGGATGTCCAGCTGCAGCAAAAATATTTTGAAATCTTTCTAATGAGTGATCTACAAATATTTTTATATCTTTTAAGTGACCAACAGGCGACACTCCTCCTATAGTATAACCAGTGCATGACTTTACTTCTTCTGCAGGGGCCATTCTAACGTCTTTTAAATTTGTGAGTTTTTTAAGTTTGTTTAAAGAGCATTTTTTATCACCTGCAACTAAACATAAAACATAATCTTGTTCTGTTTTAAAAAGAAGGCTTTTTACTATCGCTCCCACTTTGCAATTTAAGGATGTGGCAGCATCAAAAGCAGTTCTAGCTGAAGTTTCTAGTTCAATTACTTTTAGAGATTTGTCAAAATCTTCTAATGCTTTTTTAGCTCTTAGCACTGGTTCTTTATTTAAAGCACTCATCTCAATTTAAAGTTGTTTAAAAAAATCAATAAATTCTGGAATATATATATGTAAAAAATGCATAGGTGTTATCTATTTTATATGCATTATTTATCAATTTTTTAATGATAATCACCCCCGATATTACAAAATTATAGGAGTAAATTATGAGTACTAGCGATGTTTTAAAAATGATTAAAGATAAAGAAGCTGAGTTTGTTGATCTAAGATTTACAGACCCTAGAGGTAAGCTTCAACACCTTACAATGGATGCAACAATTGTAGATGAAGATATGCTTAACAATGGTGTATTTTTTGATGGTTCATCTATAGCTGGATGGAAAGCAATCAACGAGTCTGACATGATTTTAAAACCAGACCTTTCAAGAATGTTTATGGATCCATTTACTTCTCATAATACGCTAGTTTTATTTTGTGATATTTTAGATGCGGTAAATAAAAATTCTTATGAAAGAGATCCAAGAGGAATTGCAAAAAAAGCTGAAGAATATTTAAAAACTTCAGGAATTGGAGATAAAGCATTCTTTGGACCAGAACCAGAATTTTTTGTTTTTGATGATGTAAGAATTAAAAATGATATGAATGAAACAAGTTTTTCTATAGATAGTACCGAAGGCCCATACAACTCTGGCAAAAGATACGAAAATGGTAATATGGGACACAGACCAGGTATTAAAGGTGGATACTTTCCTGTGCCTCCGGTAGATAGTGCTCAAGATATGAGAGGTGAATATCTTAAGGGATTAAAAGATGTTGGAATAAAAGTTGAAAAACATCATCATGAAGTAGCTCCTAGTCAACACGAGCTTGGTATGTATTTTGGTACATTAGTTAATCAAGCTGATAACGTACAGCTTTATAAATATGTAGTTCAAATGGTCACTCATTCATTTGGAAAAACTGCAACTTTTATGCCAAAGCCTGTTGCAGGAGATAATGGATCAGGTATGCACATTCACCAATCTATCTGGAAAGGTGACACACCAGTATTTTCTGGTGATGCTTATTCAGGTTTATCTGAAACAGCATTGTTTTACATTGGTGGAATTTTAAAACATGCCAAAGCTATAAATGCATTTGCTAACTCTACAACAAATAGTTACAAAAGATTAATTCCAGGTTTCGAGGCTCCTGTTTTACTAGCTTACTCTGCTAGAAATAGATCTGCTTCATGCAGAATTCCAATCACATTAAGTAAAAAAGGTGCAAGATGTGAGATAAGGTTCCCAGATGCAGCAGGAAATCCATATTTAACATTTGCAGCAATGTTAATGGCAGGAATTGATGGAATTAAAAATAAAATTCATCCGGGAGAGTCTTTTGATAAAGATTTATACGAACTACCTGAGGAAGAAGTAAAAAGCATACCTACTGTTTGTGGTTCTCTAAGAGAAGCAATGGAAGCTCTTGATAAAGATAGAGAGTTTTTAACTCAGGGTGGTGTATTTACTGATGATCAAATAGATGCTTATATAGCCTTAAAATTTGAGGAGATACATAAATTCGAACATGCACCTCATCCAGTTGAGTTTGAGATGTATTACAGTAGTTAAAAATTAATTACTGTTTTGTTGAAGCTACAGTATCTTTGTTAATACCTTTTTTAACAACGTAATCTTGGGTACCGTTTGCACCGGTTTCTACTTCCTTACGTAATACTTTAAAGAAAGTTCTTTCTTTTAAGTTGTCTTTAAGGTCTTTAACAAGATTTTTAAATTCAAACTTATTCATATAGAAGAATTTAACATAGATATGCGTTTTACGCAACTCTGATATGCATTAAACTTATACTAGATTTTGAAAGACTCTCCACATCCACAACGCTCAGTTTCATTGGGATTATTGAATACAAATTGTGATGAAAATTCCTCTTTTTTATAGTCCATTTCAGTTCCAAGTAGATACATGACTGCTGCAGAATCGATAAAAACCTTTACCCCTTTATCTTCAATTACTTCATCCGATGGATTAATCTCATTAGTGTATTCCATGATGTAAGACATTCCAGCACATCCTCCTGATTTAACTCCAACTCTAACACCTAAGGAATTCTTTTCCGCTGCTGACATAATTTCTTTTATTCTGTTTGCAGCATTATCACTTAATGTAATTATTTGCTTTGTCATAAATTTAACTCCAATTTTGCAGCTTCAGACATCATTGATTTATCCCAAGGTGGTTCCCAAACTAAATCTAAGTCGACTTTATTTACTTCTTTTAACTCCATAATACTGTCTTTAACTTCCTTTGGCAAACTTTCAGCCACTGGACAGTTCGGTGTTGTAAGCGTCATCTTAACCTTTACGTCTTTTCCTTTTATATCAATGTCATAAATTAATCCTAACTCGTAAATATTCACAGGAATTTCTGGATCATAAATCTTTTTAATTTCAGCAATAACTTTTTCTTTTAATTCCATAATTAATTCTCTGTATTTGTTATATTTTGAAAATCATTTATTGCAGATGTTAAAGTATGCCAAGAAAGAGTGGCACATTTAACACGCATTGGATATTGCTTTACACCAGATAAGCACATTAACTTTGTTTTTTCGTCATCATTTAAAATTTTATTTTCCAATCCTTCTTTTTCTTTAATCATATCTAAAAAGTCTAATACAATTTCTTTTACTTCTTTTTCTTCTTTTCCTTTAACTAAATCAGTCATTATTGAGGCTGAAGCCATTGAAATCGCACAACCACTTCCCTCAAATGAAATATCTTCAACTTTTTTATTTTCATTTAATTTTAAATAAATGTGAACATTATCTCCACACAAAGGGTTATGTCCTTTTGCATCTTTATTATAATTATCTGTTTTTCTTAAATTCCTTGGATTTTTTCCATGGTCTAAAATTATTTCCTGATAAAGTTCTTTTAATTTCATTATAAGTTAAATATTTTTTTACATTTTTCTATTGAACTACATAACTGCTCAATATCTTGTTTAGTATTATAAATTCCAAATGATGCTCTTGCGGTTGCAGGTAAATTTAATTTTTCAT
>WTIW01000015.1 GCA_011526385.1 Pelagibacteraceae bacterium
TTTGTTCTTTTCCAGTTCCCTTATCTTTTGCAGAAACATTTACAATACCATTTGCGTCTATATCAAATGTTACTTCAATCTGTGGAACACCTCTTGGAGCAGGAGCAATACCTACCAATTCAAAATTACCTAAAATTTTGTTATCAGCCGCCATTTCTCTTTCACCCTGTAAAACTCTAATTGATACAGCTGGCTGATTATCTTCTGCTGTTGAGAAAACTTGGCTTTTTTTAGTTGGAATAGTTGTATTTTTTTCTATTAGTTTTGTAGATACACCACCTAAAGTTTCTATACCCAATGATAGAGGGGTAACATCAAGTAGTAATACATCTTTTACATCACCTTGTAATACACCTGCCTGAATAGCAGCACCCATTGCAACAACTTCATCTGGGTTAACAGATTTATTTGGTTCTTTACCAAAAAAGTTTTTTACTTCTTCAACTACTTTTGGCATTCTAGTCATTCCACCAACCAAAACTATTTCATCTATTTCACTAGCAGAAAGACCAGCATCCTTTAATGCTGTTTTGCAAGGTGGTATTGTTCTTGAAATTAAATCTTCAACTAAAGCTTCTAGTTTAGCTCTAGTCATTTTTAAATTTATATGTTTTGGACCTGTTTTATCTGCAGTAATAAATGGAAGATTAATTTCAGTTTGAGCTGCAGATGACAGTTCTATTTTTGCTTTTTCAGAAGCCTCTTTTAATCTTTGCAAAGCAAGCTTATCTGATTTTAAATCAATCCCATTTTCTTTTTTAAATTCTGCCAATAAATATTCAACTATTGCATTGTCAAAATCTTCTCCACCAAGAAAAGTATCACCATTTGTAGATTTAACTTCAAATACACCATCACCTAATTCAAGAATTGATACATCAAATGTACCACCACCTAAATCATATACAGCAATTTTTTTATTTGATTTTTTATCTAAACCATAAGCTAGTGACGCTGCGGTTGGTTCATTAATAATTCTTAAAACTTCAAGACCGGCAATTTTACCTGCATCTTTAGTTGCTTGTCTTTGAGCATCATTAAAGTAAGCAGGAACTGTAATTACAGCTTGCTTAACTTCTTGTCCTAAATATTTTTCTGCTGTCTCTTTCATTTTTTGAAGAGTGAAAGCTGAAATTTGCGATGGTGAATATTTGGTGCCTTTAGCTTCTATCCATGCATCACCTTTGTCTGAATTAACAATTTTAAATGGAGCTGTCTCAACATCTTTTTTAACCGTTGGATCATCAAAGTTTCTTCCAATTAATCTTTTAACAGCAAAAATTGTATTTTCTGGATTTGTTACTGCTTGTCTTTTTGCAGGTTGACCTACAAGTTTTTCATCTCCATCTGTAAATGCTACAACTGAAGGTGTTGTTCTTGCTCCTTCTGCATTTTCTAATACTTTTGCTTGTGTACCTTCCATTACAGCTACACATGAATTTGTAGTACCTAAATCTATTCCAATTACTTTGCTCATAAATGTTACCTTTGCCTCATATAAGTGTTAATTTTACAACTACAAGCATCCCTAAAAATTAATTTTCTTCATTTTCAGGCTGATTTTCTTGAGTTTTTTTATCTTTTTCTAATTCTTTATCGATTTTTTTCTTTGATACACCAACCAGTGATGGTCTCAACAATCTATCTTTCATCATGAAACCTTTTTGAATTTCTTGAACAATTGTACCTGGTTCTTTGGTCTCATCTTCAATTTCCATCATAGCTTGATGGAGGTTTGGATCTAATTTTTCGTTAATTGATTTAATTGGTTCAATATTATTTTTTTTAAGAATAGACAGCATATCTTTATTAATTATTTCAAAATGCTCAGAAACTTTTTTTAGAGCTTCGGTATTTTTTAAAGCTTCATCATTTTCTAAAGAGATTTTTGATCTTTCAAGATTGTCTAAAAGATTTAAAGCTTCTTTTGCAAAAGCAAAACCTCCATATTCGAAAGCATCTTCTTTTTCCTTCTCATATCTTCTGCGTTGATTTTCCATTTCAGCAAAAGTTCTTGCAAGTTTATCTTTTAAATTATCTAACTCTTCCTGCGGGGAAGATTGTTCATCTGGTTGTGATGTTTCCTCAGAATTTTTTTGTGTTTCTTTTTGATCTTCAGAGCTATCTTCTGTTTTATCTTTAGTATTTTCTTTATTATTTATTTCTTCTTTTTCCATTATGCCCTATATGGTAAGTAAAATTCATATTTCTAGATGTATAAGAAAAAAATTAGAGAAATTGTTATTGGGTCTAATAACAAAGGAAAAATCAAAGAAATCAAAGATTTGCTACCTAAATATTATAAAATTTTAACTCCAAGCCAATTTAACTTAAGGAGTCCAGCCGAGACAGGCAAAACATTTAAAAAAAATTCTTTAATAAAAGCTAAATATTTTTCAACCAAGACCAACAGACCATGCTTGGCGGACGATTCCGGACTAGAAATTGATATACTTGATAAAAGACCAGGAATTTATTCTGCAAGATGGGGTGGAGAAAAGGGAGACTTTAATTTAGCAATCAAAAAAGTTTTTAAAGCCTTAAATGTTAAAGACAAAAATTGGATGGAAAAAAAAATCAAGGCAAGGTTTATCTGTGCTTTAACAATTTTCGGTCTTAGAAAAAAACCAATTTATGCAATTGGAAGAATTGAAGGGCATATATCAAATATAAAAAAAGGTGTTAATGGTTTTGGATATGATCCAATCTTTATTCCAAAAGGTAAAAGAAAAACATTTGGTGAAATGAGTCCTAAAGTTAAATATAAAATGGATCACAGGTTTAAAGCTTTTAAAAAAATTAAAAAATTTTTATAAATTTTTCTTTGTCAATACTATAAAAATTTAATTGGTGCGTAATTACATTTTTATCAATTTCAAAAATTCCAATTTTACCTTTAAATTTATTTTTTTTGTAAAAAATATTTTTATCTAAATTAAAATCGTTATCGTAAATTAAAAAATAAACCAGACCAACCAGGTCATAGCTTAGAAAAGAAAGTTGATTTGCATTTGTTTGGTAAGCATCTTTATATTCAGATTTAAAACTTTCATAATTTTCTTTATTAATTGATGGAAAATATAATGGCTGTAATGATGTTTCTTTTAAAAGAGAGTCATCAAACCACTGATTTAAGGTTATGTATGAAACTCTAGTCGATGAAACATCTGTGTATAAAAGAGAAGTTGCTACGCTTTTTAAGCTTTCATCAAAATCTGCAATGATCACTGAGTCAAAATTAATCCCTCCAAGAGTGTCTCTTTTTTTTAAATTTTCTATTTTTTTTTCTTTATTATTTAAATTTGAATCTTCAATTCTTTTTATTTCATCTAAAAGATTTTGTTTTCTTTGAGGGTATCTTGTTATTTTTTCAATTTGTGCAGTAAGCAAAGTTGGGTCTGTATCATAAAAAAATTTATCTTTTAATTTTAATTCTGTTTTTGTCAAAGCCTCATCAATTTCTTTTCTATAATCGGTTCTTGGGATCAAAATAATGCTTCTCTCAATTTCGTTTATCTTTCTGAACTTATCTATTGTATTAAGCTGAGAAATTGCGTTTACACCTGCGCTAATTACATTTGGTGGGTTTCCATAAATTTTATTTGTTAATGATATAAATGTTACTTCTTTTAATTCATCAAGATATCTTGAACTTTCATTAAAAACTGGTCCAATTATTATTTTTATACCCTGAGTATAAAGTTTTTTTGAAGCTCTTAATGTATCTATAGGATTAGCCCCAGAATCCTCTGGAACTATTTCAAATCTTTCATCATTGATTTGATTTAGTGCTAGCCTTACGGACTTAATAATCGACTCGCCTACGTATGAATATTCTCCAGATAAAGGAACAACTAGACCAATCCTAATTTTATTGTCTGCAAATACTTTGTTTGGAGATATTAAAATACTAAAAATTATAAATAATATTGTTTTAAATAAAGTTTTCATTTTTTTACTATTAATATAATTTTAAAATATGCATGATGATAAATTCTTAAATAAAGTAAAACCTGGGCTATATTGTGTTGCAACTCCAATTGGCAACTTAGGAGATATAACATTAAGAGCTATAAATATCCTCAAAAATTCAGATGTTATTCTTTGTGAGGATACCAGAGTTTCTAAAAAACTATTAAATCATTTGAAAATAAATAAAGAATTAATTTCTTATCATAAATTTAATGAACAAAAAAAACTTAAACAAATATTAGGATTGTTGAGAGAAAATAAAATTATATCAATTATTTCAGATGCAGGAACACCAACAATTTCAGATCCTGGTAAAATTTTAATTAGAGAATGCATCAAGGAAGGTTTGGATATTTATCCAATACCTGGAGCTTCTGCTGTGAGTGCATCTATATCAATTAGTGGTTTTTCAGATAAATATTTATTTTTAGGATTTTTACCAGAAAAAAAAAGAGATTTAACTAATCAGTTTAAAAAAGTTTCACAAATTGGTTGCTCAATAGTATTTTTTATATCACCTAATAAATTTGATAAAATTAAAGATCAATTGAGTATTTTTTTTTCAGATAGAGAGATATTAATTTGTCGCGAAATCACAAAATTTTATGAAGAATACCAGAGATGTTCTGTAAAAAATTTAGATAAGATAACCATAAGTAAAAAAGGAGAAATAACAGTTGTTATTTCAGAGGCAAAAATTGAAGAAAAAAAGTTAAATCAATTAGAAGAATCAGATAAAAAAAAAATTAAAAAACTTTTAAAAACTAAAACAACAAAAAATATAGTCGAAATCATAAGTGAAAAAAAAAATATCAAAAAAAAAATTATTTATGATTATTGTCTAAAATTAAAAAATGAAACTAACTAAAATATTAATTTTATTTTCTTTATTAATTGTAACTGGGTGTGTTGGCGCATCGTCCACAGGTGTATTGGGAACTGGAGTATCTGTTGCAATGGACCCAAGAACAATTGGTACGCAAATAGACGATTCGATTATGCAAAAAAATTTAACAGCTAAAGTTGTAAATATGAATGGTAACTATATTTTATCAGTAAAAACAAAAGTTATTGATGGAAGAATTTTTGTTACTGGTAAAGTTGATACCGTTGAAGAAAAATTACAAATTACCAAGTTAGCCTGGGAAATTAAAGGTGCAAGGTCTGTTAAAAATGACTTGAGGATTAAAGAAAAATTCAATTTTCAGCAGACTGCTAAAGATGTTTTAATTACCTCTCAATTAAGAACAGCAATGATTACTAGCAAAGTAATTAAATCTGCAAATTACAATATAGATACTCATAAGAAAAAAATTTATATTTATGGCATAGCTGAAAATGAGGATGAGAGAGCCGAAGTTATAAATGAAGCTAAACAAATACTAGATGTAGAAGATGTAATACCTAGTATTTTATTAGTTGAAGACTTAAGAGTGGTTAAAAATTAATTTGGTTTTTTATAGCTAATTACCCCAGCCGAATATGCAGCAACAGATGCTAAATTTAGAATATCTGATGTTGAGGATCTTAAGGGAGCTATTTCAATTGGTTGACCAAGTCCAATTAATAATGGACCAATCACTTTTGCTCCACCCAGAGCTTTCATAATTTTATAAGAAATTGCAGCACTATGCTGCCCTGGCATAATTAAAATATTTGCTTTACCCACGATATCTGAAAAAGGATATAAATCAGAATATTCTTGATTAAGAGCCACATCTGGTTGCATGTCACCATCAAATTTAAAATCAACATTTTTGTTTTTTAAAATTTCAACTGCATCCCTTATATGTTTTGTTCTACTTGTTAATGGTTGTCCAAAAGTAGAATGAGAAAGAAAAGCAACCTTTGGATCAAATCCAAACAGTCTTACTACCCTTGCAGATGAAATAGCTATTTCAGCAAGCTGCTCCGACGTTGGATATTCGTGAACGCTAGTATCCCCAATGAATACAGTTTTACCTTTATTTACTACCATGTTTAATCCAAACATTATTTCACCAGGTCTTGGATCAACTACTTTTTTAATTTTTTGAAGTGATTGTGCATATCTCCTTGTATTACCAGTTACCATTGCATCTGCATCACCGCATGAAACCATACAAGATCCCCAAATAACTCTATCATTTCTTATCAATCGATCACAATCCCTTTCAAGTAAACCTTCTTCTCTTTGTAATTTTTTAAATAAAAAATTTACATATTTTTCTCTTTTTTCTTTGTTTGTTGAATTTATAATTTCGATATCAAAGTCATCTCCATAACCTATTTCTTTTAATCTCTCTTTAACAACTTTTTCTTTTGCAACAATAATTGGGATTCCAAGATTGCTATTTTTAAAAGCTATAGCTGCTTTTAATGTATTTTCATCTTCACCATCTGCAAAAACTACTCTCTTTTTAGTTTTTTTAATCTGTGAATTAATACCTTGCATAATTGTCACTGATGGATCTAATCTTTGTTTTAATAGCTCAGAATATATTTCAAAATTTTCAATATTTTTTCTTGCAACACCACTTTCCATTGCAGCTCTAGCTACAGCTACTGGAATTACGCTTATAAGTCTTGGATCAAAAGTAGATGGAATTATATACTCTTTACCATACGAAGGTGTTTCACCTCCCATTGCTGCCGCAACTTCCTCAGGAACAATTTCCCTTGCAAGTTCGGCTATTGCTTTTGCTGCAGCAGTTTTCATTTCCTCATTTATTGTTTTGGCCCTTACATCTAATGCACCTCTAAAAATATATGGGAAGCCAATTAAATTATTTACTTGGTTTGGATAATCAGATCTTCCCGTTGCAATTATTGCATCATCTCTTACTTCTTCAATTTCCTCTGGGGTGATTTCTGGGTCAGGATTTGCGCAAGCAAAAATAATTGGGTTTTTTGCCATCTTTTTTACCATCTCTTTTTTAAGAGCACCCGCAGCTGATAGACCTAAAAAAACATCAGCATCTTTTATTGCATCATCTAAGGTTCTATTATTTGTCTCAATTGCATGAGCAGATTTCCATTGGTTTAAATCATCCCTTCCTCTATGGATGACACCTTTTCTATCTATCATTGTTATATTTTCTTGAGGAACACCTGTACTTTTAAATAAATTTGTACATGCCATTGCTGAAGCACCTGCACCATTAACAACTACTTTTATTTTTTTTAGATCTTTTTTTGCAATGTCAACTGCATTAATAAGTGCTGCGGTAGTTATTATGGCTGTACCATGTTGATCGTCATGAAAAACTGGTATGTCTAAAATTTCTTTGAGTTTATCTTCAATTACAAAACAGTCTGGTGCCGCAATATCCTCAAGATTTATTCCACCGAAACTTTTAGAAAAATTTTTAATTGAATTGATAATTTCATTTGGATCATTTGAATCTATTTCTAGGTCTATAGAGTCTATATCTGCAAATCTTTTAAAAAGTACAGCTTTTCCTTCCATAACTGGTTTTGAAGCAATTGCTCCCAAATTTCCTAATCCAAGAATTGCAGATCCATTACTTATTACAGCAACTAAATTTCCTTTGGTTGTATACTCATAAGCAAGATCTGGATTTTCAGCAATTGCTTTAACAGGTGCGGCAACACCTGGAGAATAAGCTAAAGCCAAATCTCTTTTAGTTGTCATCGGTTTTGATGAATTAATTTCAATTTTGCCAGATTTTTCATTGGTATGAAAATCTAAAGCTTCTTTATCTGAGTAATGTTCTATTTTACTTTTTTTCATTTAAGGTAATAAAATATACAATTAGAGCTAAATTAAGACTAATATGATTTATGAACATTATTAAGTCAACCGGCACATTTAGTATTTTTGTAATTCTAAGCAGAGTGCTTGGATATGTGAGAGATTTTTTTATAGCGATTTATCTTGGATCAGGTCCATTAGCAGACGCATTCTTTGTTGCCTTTAGAATTCCAAATACTTTTAGAAGACTTTTTGCAGAAGGAACTTTTAATGCTGCTTTTGTCCCATCTTATTCGCGCGAAATGGTTAAGAGTAAAAACAAAGCCAATGA
>WTIW01000066.1 GCA_011526385.1 Pelagibacteraceae bacterium
CTTTTAAGAGGTGTAGAAAGAACTGATGTTGAAAGAGGTCAAGTACTTTGTAAACCAGGATCTATTACTCCTCATACTAAGTTCGAAGCTCAGGCATATGTATTAAAAAAAGAAGAGGGTGGAAGACACACTCCTTTCTTTACAAAATACAGACCTCAGTTTTATTTTAGAACAACTGATGTAACTGGAGAAGTAGAGTTACCAGCAGGAACAGAAATGGTTATGCCTGGTGATGATGCTAAATTTACAGTTAAACTTATTACACCAATCGCAATGAATGAAAAATTAAACTTTGCGATAAGAGAAGGTGGTAGAACAGTAGGAGCTGGAGTAGTAACTAAGATTATAGAGTAAACTCCATAGGAGTGTAGCTCAATTGGTAGAGCGCCGGTCTCCAAAACCGGAGGTTGGGGGTTCGATTCCCTCCGCTCCTGCCAATAAGTTATTGAATTATGAAAAACCCTTTGAAATTTATTCAAGATGTAAAACAAGAGGCCTTCAAGGTCTCTTGGCCTACGGGTAAGGAAACATTACAAGGTGCATTGATGGTTGTTGCTATGGCTATCATAGCATCTTTGTTTTTCTTACTGCTGGATCAAGTTTTAAAGTTTTTTTTAGAAATTATACTTAAGGTGAGTTTATAATGAAAAACTGGTACATAGTTCAATCGCACTCAAGTTTTGAAAATAAAGTTGCAGGCCTAATCAAAGAAGAAGCTGAAAAAGCCAAGGTATCCGACAAAATTGAGGAAATTATAGTTCCAACACATGACATTACAGAGGTAAAAAGAGGCAAAAGAATTCAAAGAAAAAAGAAATATTTTCCGGGATACGTATTAATAAAGAGCGAAATGGATAATGAGCTCTATCATATGATTAAAGGAATAAAGAGAGTAAGCGGATTTTTAGGTTCAAAAGGAATGCCAATCCCAGTTTCAGATAAAGAAATAGAAAAGATTTTAGGACAAATAAAAGATGGTGTAGCTCAGCCAAAATCTGCTATAGAGTACAGCGTTGGTGAAAAAGTTCAGGTGATCGATGGACCTTTCGCTTCGTTTAGTGGTCTTGTAGAAGATATAGATGAAGAGAAACTAAGACTTAAAGTTTCAGTTTCAATTTTCGGTCGTCCAACACCTGTAGATTTAGAATTTAACCAAGTAGAGAAAGCAAGTTAATGGCAAAAAAAGAAATTAGTGGATATATAAAGTTACAGATAAATGGGGGTCAAGCTAATCCAGCTCCACCAGTTGGTCCTGCTTTGGGTCAAAGAGGAATTAATATTATGGAATTCTGCAAAGCATTTAATGATAAAACAAAATCTTTAGCAGGAAAACCTGTCCCAGTAATTATTACTGTATACAAAGATAAAAAATTTGATTTTGTAATTAAATCTCCACCTGCATCACATTTTATAAAAGAAGCTGTTAAATTAAAAAGTGGATCTAAAGAACCAGGAAGAAACATTGTTGCTTCAATTTCGAAGAAACAATTAGAGGATATTGCAAAAATGAAAATGGAAGATTTGAATGCTCATGATATTGAAGAAGCATCTAAGATTATAGCTGGGTCTGCAAGATCAATGGGAATAGAGGTTAAAGAATAATGCCATCAAAAAGATTTAAAAAATTACCTGAGAATACAAATACTCTACCATCAGATACTTTTGATAAATTATTACCTTTAGTTAAACAGAATTGCACAACTAAATTTGATGAATCGATTGATTTAAGTTTTCAAATAAATAATAAGCAAAAGAAAAGTGAGATTAACATTAGAACAGCTGTTAACTTGCCAGGTGGAACTGGAAAAACAGTCAAAGTAGCTGTTGTTTGTGAAGCAGATAAATCACAAGAAGCAAAAGATGCTGGTGCAGATATTGTTGGTGGAGATGAGTTTGTAGAGAAAATTAAAGGTGGTGAATTAGATTTTGAAAAACTTATTTGTACACCAGGTATGATGATAAAACTTTCTAAATTAGGTAAAGTACTTGGTCCAAAAGGTTTAATGCCAAATCCAAAACTTGGTTCTGTTACTAATGATTTAAAAAAAGCAGTAACTGACGCAAAATCTGGTCAAGTAGAAATTAGAAATGATAAAGATGGAAATATTGGTGTTAGTATTGGAAAAAAATCATTTGATGATGAAAAATTAACTAAGAATTTTAATGCAATAATTGATGCGTTAGAAAAAGAAAAATCTAATAACACTTTAAAAGGTGATTTAGTTAAACAGGCTTTCATGACTTCAACAATGGGAGTTTCGTACAAAGTTAAGTTAGGTAAGAGTATATAGTTATGATGAACAAAGAACAAAAGAAACAGTACATTAGCGATATGTCATCTCAGTTTGATAAATCTGAGGCTGTAATTGTAACTCATTACCAGGGTTTAACTGTTTCTCAGTTAGACGAACTAAGAAAACAAATGAGAGAACATGGTATTAAGTTTAAAATAACAAATAATAGAATTACTAAACTTGCATTAGAAAAAACTAGATGCAAGGACATCTCAGATTTATTTAGTGGTCCAACAGCGGTTGCAATGTCAGAGGATGCTATAACTTCTGCAAAAATTTTAACAAAATTTTCAAAAGAAAATAAAAATCTAAAAATTTTAGGCGGTATAATGGGTGCTGACGTTTTAGACGTAGCCGGAGTTCAAAATGTTGCGACCTTGCCATCTTTAGATGAGGCTAGAGCTAAAATAGTAGGTATTTTAAGGTCTCCAGCCCAAAAAATTGCAAGTATTTTACTTGCGCCGGCGTCAAAAATCGCTATTTTAGCGCTCGAAAAATCAAAAAAATAACCAGGGACAATAGATTAATATGGCTGACTTAAATAAAATTATAGAAGATTTATCAAGTTTGACTGTTGTTGAAGCAGCAGAACTTTCAAAACAACTAGAAGAAAAATGGGGCGTTACAGCAGCAGCAGCAGTTGCAGCAGCACCGGCAGCAGCAGCAGGCGCAGCACCAGCAGAAGAAAAAGATGATTTTACAATTATGTTAACTTCAGCAGGTGATAAAAAAATTAATGTTATTAAAGAAGTTAGAGCGATCACTGCTCTTGGATTAAAAGAAGCTAAAGACTTAGTCGAAGGTGCACCAAAAGAAGTTAAATCAGGTGTGAATAAAAAAGAAGCTGAAGAGATTAAACAGAAGCTTGAAGCTGCGGGCGCAAAAGTAGAACTTAAATAATTTTAATAGGAATTTTTGCTGATTTAAAATTGTTTTAAATCAGTAGGTGTGATGCAATTATCTTTTACTAAAAAGAAAAATATAAGAAAAAGTTTTGGTAAACTAAAAGAAAGTTTATCTATACCAAACCTTATTGAAGTACAAAAAAATTCATACAAAGAGTTAACTGAGTTTAAAGAAGATGTTGAACAACATCTTATAAAAGGTTTTGATAGAGTTTTTAAAAGTATTTTTCCTATTGAAGATTTAAACGACAAAGCAACTTTAGAATATGTTTCTTATAAATTAGAAAAACCAAAGTTTGATGTTGATGAATGTATAACTAGAGGATTAACTTATTCAGCTGCTCTAAAATGTACATTAAGACTTGTAGTTTACGAAATAGATCAAGAAAACAATACTAAAGATATTCTTTCAGCAAAAGAACAAGAAGTTTACATGGGAGAAGTTCCAATGATGACTAACAGCGGAACATTTATAACAAATGGTGTTCAAAGAGTTGTAGTTAATCAAATGCACAGAAGCCCTGGTGTATTTTTTGATCATGATAAAGGAAAATCTCATGCTAGTGGAAAACTTCTATTCAATTGTAGAGTTATACCAAATAGAGGTTCATGGTTAGACTTTGAGTATGATGTAAAAGATTTTTTATACTTTAGAATTGATAGAAAGAAAAAAATTCTAGTTTCAACACTTCTTCAAGCATTGGGCTATTCTAAAAATGATATTGTAAATGAATTCTATGACAAAGACGTTTATAATTTTGATGAAAAATTAAATAAATGGAAAACTAAATTTGATCCTGAAAACTATAAAGCAAAAAATTTCTCTGAAGAGGTTATAGATGCCAAAAATAATAAAGTAATAGTTAAACAAGGTGAAAAAATTAATTTTTTAACTGCAAAAAAACTATCAAATGATGGTCTAAAAGAAATATTTGTATCAAATGAGTCTTTGTATGGAAAATTCCTTCATAAAGATATTCAAATTGGTGAAGATATTTTTAAAATTGGAACAGAATTGAATGAAACTATTGTAGAAAAAATTATTGAAGCAAATATTAAATCTATTGAAATTTCAAAAACTAACTCAATTACAAAAGGTCCTTACTTATTACTAACTCTGCTTAATGATAAGAATGAGACTAAAAATGATGCCATAACTGAAATTTATAAAGTTTTAAGACCTGGCGAGCCTCCAACCATTGAGATTGCAACTCAAATATTTAATAATTTATTCTTTAGCTCTGACAGATATGACCTTTCTGATGTGGGTAGAGTTAAAATGAATTCTAGATTAAATCTAAATTGTTCAGACAAGATAACTATCCTTAGAAACGATGATATTTTAGCAATAGTGCAAAAAATGTTAGATTTAAGAGATGGCAAAGATGATGTGGATGATATCGATCATTTGGGTAATAGAAGAGTTAGATCTGTTGGTGAGCTTGTAGAAAATCAAGCAAGAATTGGTGTTTATAGAATGGAAAGAGCCATTAAAGAGAAAATGACAACTCTGGATGTAGAGTCTGCAATGCCTCAAGACTTAATAAATGCTAAACCCTTAACAATTTCTTTAAAGGATTTCTTTGCAACATCTCAATTATCTCAGTTCATGGATCAAACAAATCCTTTATCAGAGATTACTCACAAAAGAAGAGTATCAGCTTTAGGACCTGGTGGTTTAACAAGAGAGAGAGCAGGATTTGAAGTAAGAGACGTTCACCCAACTCATTATGGTAGAATTTGTCCAATAGAAACTCCAGAAGGACCAAACATTGGATTAATTAATAGTTTATCAACTTACTCAAAAATTAATAAATATGGTTTTATTGAAAGCCCTTACAAGAAAGTTGAAAATGGCGTTGTACAAGACAAGATCGAATATCTGTCTGCAATGGAAGAAACTAAATTTACAATTGCTCAGGCAAATTCTGTTATAGATAAGAATGGAAAGTTTAAAGAAGACCTCGTTTCTTGCAGAGAAAATTTAAACTTCATTTTATCTAAACCAGAAAATATTGATTACATAGATGTATCTCCAAAACAATTAGTTTCTGTTGCTGCTTCTTTGATACCATTCTTAGAAAATGACGATGCTAACAGAGCATTGATGGGATCTAACATGATGAGACAGGCAGTGCCATTATTAAAACCAGAAGCACCTTTAGTTGGAACTGGAATTGAAAGCGATGTAGCATTAGATTCTGGTGTAACCATTGTAGCTAAAAGAGACGGTATTGTAGATAAAATTGATGGAAAAAGAATTGTTATTAAAGCATCTAATGAGAAAGACTACTCAGAGTCTGGTGTAGATATTTATAACCTTCAAAAATTTAAAAGATCAAATCAGAATACATGCATCAACCAAAAACCTCTGGTTAGAGTTGGAGATAAAGTAAAATCTGGAGATATTATTGCTGATGGACCATCTACTAAAATTGGTGAGCTAGCATTAGGGAAAAACGTAACTGTAGCATTCATGCCTTGGCAAGGTTATAATTTTGAAGACTCAATTTTAATCTCAGAAAGATGTGTTACAGATGATGTATTTACTTCTATTCACATTGAAGAGTATGAGGTAATGGCAAGAGATACAAAATTAGGTGAAGAAGATATAACAAGAGATATTCCAAATGTTAATGAGGAAGCTCTTAAAAATTTAGATGAATCTGGAATTGTTTACATAGGAGCAGAAGTAAAACCTGGCGATATTTTAGTTGGTAAAGTTACACCTAAAGGAGACTCTGCATCAGGACCTGAAGAAAAATTATTAAGATCAATTTTTGGTGAAAAAGCAATCGATGTAACAGATACATCACTTAAAATGCCAAGTGGAAGTGGCGGTATCGTTGTAGATGTTAGAGTATTTAATAGACATGGTATAGAAAAAGACGAAAGATCAATTACTATTGAAAGAGCTGAGATTGAAAGTGTACAGGAGGATAAAAAAGTAGAAGAAGAAATCCTTGAGAGAAGCATTAAACAAAGAGCTTCAACAATTTTATCTGGAGCTTCATTAAATAAAAAAATTAAAGATCTAGATGCTGGAACAAAGCTTGATGAAGAAAGAATTAATTCCTTATTAGTCTCAGATCTATTTAAAATCACTATCGATGATGCAAAGAAACTAGAAGCATTATCTCAACTTAAAGATCAGTTTAATAGCGCAAAAAAAGATATTCAGGATCGTTTTGAGGATAAGGTATTAAAAATTAGACAAGGTGATGACCTTCTTCCAAGTGTCATGAAAATGGTAAAAGTGTTTGTAGCCATTAAGAGAAGATTAAGACCTGGAGATAAAATGTCAGGAAGACATGGAAATAAAGGAGTAGTTAGTAAAATTGTTCCTGTTGAAGACATGCCATACAGAGAAAATGGAAAACCAGTTGATATAGTGTTAAATCCATTAGGTGTACCAAGTAGGATGAACGTAGGACAAATATTAGAAACGCATTTAGGTTGGTCTTGTACAGAATTAGGTGAGAAATTAAGAAATTTAGTAAACGAAAACCAAAAGAAAATTGAAAAAACTGAAAAAGTTAAAACATTTTTAAAATCTGTTTATGGCAATGAGGTTTTCGATGAAAACATCGATAAACTTTCAAATTCAGAGTTTAAAGATCTTTGTGAAAATATTCAAAATGGTGTTCCGATAGCAACTCCTGTATTTGATGGAGCAAAAGAACAAGATGTAACAAATATGCTGGACTTAGCAGAATTACCTAATTCAGGTCAGACACATTTATGGGATGGTAGAACAGGTGAGCAATTTGATAGACCTGTAACAGTTGGTACAATTTATATGTTAAAACTACATCACCTAGTTGAAGACAAAATACATGCAAGATCAACTGGTCCGTATAGCTTAGTTACGCAACAACCACTGGGTGGAAAAGCTCAACTTGGCGGACAAAGATTTGGTGAAATGGAAGTATGGGCATTAGAAGCGTACGGTGCCTCATATACATTACAAGAAATCTTAACAGTTAAATCTGATGATGTTGCTGGAAGAGTTAAAGTTTACGAAACAATAGTTAAGGGAGAAGAAAACTTCGAATCTGGAATACCAGAGTCGTTTAACGTATTAGTTAAAGAAATTAAATCTTTAGCATTAAATGTGGAGCTAAATTAATTATGAGTAAAGAGTTAACAGATTTATTTAAAGGTTCAGAAATATCTGAAGCGCAAAATTTTAATAGTATTAAAATTACTCTTGCAAGTCCTGAAAAGATCAAATCTTGGACTTACGGCGAAATAAAAAAACCAGAAACAATTAATTATAGAACTTTTAGACCTGAAAAAGATGGACTGTTCTGTGCAAGAATTTTTGGTCCAATCAAAGATTATGAATGTTTGTGTGGAAAATACAAACGAATGAAGTTTAGAGGAATTATTTGTGAAAAATGTGGTGTTGAGGTTACAAAATCAAATGTAAGAAGAGAAAGAATGGG
>WTIW01000080.1 GCA_011526385.1 Pelagibacteraceae bacterium
TCTTTAATTCACATATAACTAACTTAGTTAAATCACTTTAAGTTTTTAAAATATTAAAAAAAAATACCCAATAAAATATTTTAAACTTAATAAAAAAAAATATAGATAAAAAAACTAAATATGATCATCTTCTTAGAGTAGCTCTAGATAAAAAGTTAATTTCAATATCCCTTAGAAAAAAAATTAAAACATCTACAAATTTTTCTCTAAACATTATTAATCATAAAAGATTTAAGCCTGAGTTTAAAAATTTAAAATATAAAATAATTTTAAAACATTTATCAAAATTAAATCCTGCAAAAGAGGATATAGGTTTATCCGTAAATAATAAAATTCTAGAGACTGGTACGTCAAATTTAATATTTGTTTCAAATAACAAAATATATTCACCATTAAATAAATTTTACAAAGGTGTAAATTTAAAATTTTTTGAAAAAAAAGTTAAAATTATAAAAAAAAATATATTTTTGAAGGATCTAATAAATTTCGAAGAAATAATATTAATTGGATCTGGAAAAAGTGTAACTTCCGTTAAGTCTATTAATCAAATCAGGTGGAAGAGAAGAAGCCTTAAAGTTTATAGTAAATTAAAAAATATTTTTGAAACAGAAGCTAAAAAGAAAAAATATTATTATTAATTATGAAAGATCCAAATAATCCTTGTTTATTTTGTAACACACCAAAAAAAGAATATGAGTTTGAAAACGATTTAGCTTATGCGTCATACGACTCTTATCCAGTCTCAAAGTTGCATGCACTAATAATTCCAAAAAGACATATCAAAGATTATTTTGATTTGAATAAAGATGAAGTAATCGCTTGCAATGAGCTAATTAATTTAATGAAAAAAAAAATTGATAATCAAGATAAAACTGTTGAAGGCTATAATATTGGTACAAATTCGGGCAAAGTTGCCGGTCAGTCTATAAACCATTGTCATATACATTTGATTCCAAGAAGAAAAGGTGATGTGGATAATCCACAGGGTGGAGTTAGAGCAGTAATTGCATCAAAACAACATTATACAAGAAAAGACTAAAAAATTAGATAATATAAGTCTCTATATCGCAGTTGCACAAATTATTTAACTATACTAGAACTCTCTATTATTAAGCGGAGATAATTTCTATGATTACTACTAATCCATTTGCAATCCTATCAGCATCTGTTTCACCATTAGCTTTAAAAATTTTTGTTATTGTAATGGTAGCGTTTGTAGTAATTGGAACTCTTTTAGACATTATACATAAAAAAAATGTTCAATATTTTTTTAACAATGCAAAGAAAGCAAAAAAAAATGCTGTTAAAGAACTAACTAGTGGAGAAAGAGCTGCAATAATTACAAAAACTGTAGTTCATGATATTGCAACGACATCTGAATTAGGAATGGGCAAAAGAAGAGCTGCTCATTTATTAGGAATGTATGGAACAATATTATTTTGGATTGGTTCAGCGGTAATGATTTTTGGATACAGTTCACCCGGTTCCACAACTCCATCTGTTTGGCCTATAATTTGGCATGTTGGAGCAATTATGACTTGTCTTGGTGGATATTGGTTTTGGTTGTTTTTAAGAGTTGATGTTTCTGCTGAAGCTCATTCAGTTTTTAGAATTATTACAGCAGATCTTTTTGTTTTAGCTTTACTTGCATCTTCTACTTTTGGATTGATCTGGTCTTATCTTCAAAGCGCAGGAATAGCTGGCTGGGATACATTATTTTTAGTTTTATTTGCGGTATCAAATATAATCTTATTCGGTGGAGTTTATTGGTCTAAGTTTGCTCACATGTTTTATAAACCGGGAGCAGCAATTCAAAAGAATTTAGCTGAAGCTGATGGTTCAAGGGACAATCTTCCGCCAGAAGCAGATGCACCTAAACAATTTGGCCTTGGAATTAAAAGAGAGGCTCCAAAACATTATTAATATGAAACAGAAAGAGAGAAATTAATATGTCAACTTTTGTATACATGACAAGATGCGATGGATGTGGGCACTGTGTAGATATTTGTCCTTCAGATATAATGCATATAGATGAAACAATAAGAAGAGCAAAAAATATTGAACCAAATTTTTGTTGGGAATGTTATTCTTGTGTAAAAGCTTGTCCTAATCATGCAATCGATGTCAGAGGCTACGCAGATTTTGCACCAATGGGTCATAGCGTAAGAGTAAGAAGAGAAGAAGAAAAAGGAACTATTTCTTGGAGAATAAAATTTAGAAATGGTACAGAGAAAAATTTTGTTTCACCTATTACAACAAAACCTTGGGGAGAATTTATTCCTAAACTTGCTGAGAAAGATACACCAAACCAAGGAGAAATTAATTCACAAATTTTATATAACGAACCACATGGATTAAATACTGAGAAAGAGCTGCCAACAATCAGCAAAGATTCATTTAAACAAGGAGTTTATTATTAATGGCTAAGAATAAAACTGTTTTTGAAGAATGTGATGTTTTAGTTGTCGGTGGCGGTATGGCTGGTACTGGCGCAGCATTTGAGGCTAGACACTGGGGTAGGGATTTAAAAATTGTTTGTGTTGAAAAGGCAAACATAGATAGAAGTGGTGCTGTCGCACAAGGATTGTACGCAATCAATTGCTATATGGGAATGCAATGGGGTGAAAATATGCCTGAAGATCATGTGCGTTACGCAAGAAACGATTTAATGGGCCTTGTTAGAGAAGACCTTGGTTACGATATGGCACGTCACGTTGATTCAACAGTTCACATGTTTGATGAGTGGGGTCTTCCAATGATGAAAAATAAAGAGAATGGAAGATACCAAAGAGAAGGTAAGTGGCAAATAATGATCCACGGTGAAAGTTACAAACCAATTGTAGCTGAAGCAGCCAAGAAATCTGCTGATAAAATTTATAATAGAATTATGATTACTCATCTTCTTAAAGATGAAGCTAATGAAAATCGAATAGCGGGAGCAGTAGGCTTTAATGTTAGAACAGGTGATTTTCACGTATTTAAAGCAAAAGCAGTAATTGTTGCTGCAGGAGGTGCTTCACATATTTTCAAACCAAGAGCTGTTGGAGAAGGTATGGGAAGAACATGGTATGCGCCTTGGAGTAATGGATCTGCTTATGCATTACCAATTTCTGCTGGTGCAAAAATGACCCAAATGGAGAATAGAATTGTACTATGTAGATTTAAAGATGGTTATGGACCAGTTGGAGCTTATTTTTTACACCTAAAAACCTACACACAAAATGCAAACGGTGAGAATTATGAGAAGAAATGGTACGAAGCTACTAAAAAACTAGTAGGTGAGTATATTGATCATCATCCAGTTCCGACTTGCCTAAGAAACCATGCATTTATACAAGAAGTAGCTAATGGTGGTGGACCTATTCACATGGTAACAAAAGAAGCTTTCCAAGACCCACACTTGGAGACAGTTGGATGGGAAAATTTCTTAGGAATGACAGTAGGACAAGCAGTAGTTTGGGCATCTCAAAATATTGATCCCAAATATACAAATCCAGAACTTACAACATCTGAGCCTTACGTAATGGGTTCTCACGCAACATGTTCTGGAGCATGGGTTAGCGGTCCTGAGGACATAGCTCCTGATGAGTATTTCTGGGGTTATAACAGAATGACCACTGTTGATGGTTTGTTTGGAGCAGGAGATACAGTTGGTGGAAGTGCCCATAAATTCTCTTCAGGATCTTTTACAGAGGGAAGATTAGCTGCAAAAGCTGCTGTTAAATATATTCAAGACAAAAAAGCTAATGGAATAGAGGTTTCTGATACTCAGTATCAAAATCTGAAGGATACAATCTTTAAACCTATGGAAAATTATACAGTAAATAGAAATGAAATTACTGGTGGAACAGTATCACCTAGTTATATCTCACCAATCCAAGGTCTACAAAGATTACAGAAAATAATGGATGAATATTGTGGCGGTATAACAAACAATTATATGACTAACGATAATTTGTTGAAAAAAGGACTAGAATTACTTGATTGGCTACAAACCGACCTTGAGCATGTTGCTGCAGAGGATTATCATCAATTAATGAGAGCTTGGGAGTTAAAACACAGAACTCTTACTTCTCAATGTGTTACAGAACACACTCTTTATAGAGAAGAAACAAGATGGCCGGGATACTACTATAGAGGCGACCATATGAAATTAGATGATGAAAATTGGCATTGCTTGACTGTATCTAGAAGAGATCCTGAAAGTGGTAAGTTTAGTATGGAGAAAAAACCTGTATACCACATAGTCGACGATAAAGAAAAGAAGCAAGCATCATAAAAATTTAAACCATTAATGAGTATTGTCGAAAAATCAGACGACGAGATTATTAGTATTGCAGATCCCATTTGGCAAAATCTAGTTAAATCATCAAATATCAAGGATTATGGGGGGTTTACCAGGGATTTATCTTCACAGATGTTGTATGGAGCAAACGAAGTAGAACTTGGAAAGCAGTGGTCTAGCAATAAACTACTTTCATCGCTATCGGAAGGATGTAAGGCTATTGGATGTCTAAGAAGAGGCAAGTACGTGACCATCGTCTACAAACAGACAAGCACAGAGGTCTCTGGAGATTTTTTGGGTAGATTAGTTTTAGGAGACGAGGGAGAAGAGGTTAAAGTTTTTGGGGCAACTATTTTTTAATTATAAAAAATATTTCTTGCAAAGATATAAAGTTGTGTTAATTGGCGCTTGTGACACAATTAATTCTAAAAAATACAAAAAAAATTAAAACAGCTACGGTTAATTATTTTATTAGCCACGTTAAATCACTTGTGTTTTTTGGTCTAGGAATTTACTGGACTGTAATTGTTGTCAGTACATTTTTTGTTTCTTAATAATCTTTACATAGCATTTAGTTGACATCCATCTCCTAGAGGAATATCAAGAAGAATGGAGTATTTTCTTCCGATTGCTCAAGTTGAAATTAACATCATTTATATTTTTGTTTTAAGTTTATTTGTAGGTGTTTTGTCTGGTTTGTTTGGTGTGGGCGGAGGATTTTTAATGACACCTTTTTTAATTTTTTTAGGAATACCACCAGCTTATGCAGTTCCAAACGAGGCAAGCAATATACTAGGTACATCAGTTTCAGGTTCAACCACACATTATTTAAAAGGAACTTTAGATTACAAAATGGGTTTTATGATTGTAATTGGAGGAACTTGTGGAACACTTTTAGGAATTCTTACTTTTTCATATTTAAAAGATATTGGAAAAATCGATCAAGTTATTTCATTAGCTTATATGTATATACTTGCAATACTTGGTACTTTTATGTTGGTTCAAGGAGTATCAGAAATAGATAAAGCAAGAAAAAAAATAGTAGTAAGAAAAAAATTACATCCACATTATTGGATACATGGACTTCCTTTAAGAATGAGATTTAAAAAATCAAAAGTATATGAAAGTGCATTTACCCCAATTATCATTGGATTAATTGTTGGGTATATAGCAGCAATAATGGGTATAGGTGGAGCATTTATTTTAGTACCCGCAATGATTTACATAATTGGAATGCCAACAAAATTAATTCCAGGCACATCTTTGTTTGTGACCATTTTTGTTAGCGCGATTGTAACAGTGCTTCATGCTTTTAATTATGGAACTATTGATTTAGTTTTAATAACAATTTTAATCTTAGGATCAATAATAGGCGTTCAGGTCGGTCAAAAACTAGGAGAAAAAATTGACAGCTCTCAGTTTAAAACAATTCTTGCACTATTGATATTAGCTATTGGTATAGCAATTGCTTATGAAACATTCTTAAAAGAAGAAACTTATGAAGCTACAAAAATTATTGATACTTCTCTTGGATCATTTGGACAATTTATTTTAGATTATTCTAAAGATCTCCCTACATTTTATGGATTAACCTCTGTTGTATTAGCTATAGTTTTAGGAGTTAGTGCAGCTGTTATTAGAAGAGGTTTTTCTAATTGGAATAAAAGAAGAATAGAAAAATTAAAAGCTTCTTAATTTAAAATTAAATTATTAAAAAACTCAATTGCAGTTAAGCTTACAACACCAACTGTAAGAAGTGATACAAAACCAACAACAAAAGGTTTATATCCCATTGATTTTAAATCTTTAAGATTTGTTGATAATCCTACTGCTGCCATCGCCATACTTAAGAATATTTTTGCAGATGATTTAACGAAATCTACGAATTCCACCCACATTTCTTTACCTGAAATATTTGTTTGAAGAAAAAACACATCCCCAACATTTCTTAAAATAATTAGTGCGATAAAACCTAAAACAAAATATGGAAAAATATTAATTATTGAGTAATTTTTTTGATGTTCTTGACCTCTGTTATAAAGATAAGCAAACAAAGGTATCATAATCACTAGAAATGTATTTCTAATGAGTTTTGTAACTGTTGAAATATTTAATGTTTCTGGACTATTAAATTGTTGATCGTAGATTAAGCCTGCAGCTGCAACCTGTGAAGTTTCATGAATAGCAGTTCCCAAAAATAAGCCTACAAACATGGGATCACCTTCAAAATAGAAATTTGCAAAATAAGGATAAATCAACATAGCAAGGACCCCAAATACTGTCATGTTTGCTATTGCATATGAAATTTCACTTTTTTTAGCGTTAATTACTGGCGCTGTAGCAATTATTGCAGTTGTTCCACATACAGTACTTCCAATTGCAATTAAGTAAGACATACCTCGTGAAATTTTAAGTTTTTTTATAAGAAGTTTGATGACAATTAATACACTTACAATACAAACAATTATTAAAGGTATTGCAATTGAACCAAATTTAATAAATTCAAAAGGTTTTAATTGTATTCCCAAGCAAATTATTCCAAGTTTTAAAATATATTTTTGAGTAAAATCTAAACCTATTAAAAAACCTTCTCTAATATTGAAAATATTTCCAAGTATTAAGCCTAAAATGATTGCAATCATTGCAGTCGAAATTGGACTTTTATCGTAACCTAAAATCTCTTTTCCAATGACGTTGTTTATCCCTTCTGCAAAAGAATAAAGGATAAACGCCAGGATGATGCCTGGCAGTAAATTTAGCGGTTGCTTGAAAGTCAAGGATTTTTATTTAAGCACTTCTGTAAAGTTTAGTCATAACAAACTCTCTATGACCTAAAGCTTCAGCACAAGTAAGTCTACCATTAGCTGTTCTGATAGTTGCTTTAATCAATTCATCTCCTGCTTGATCCAAATTCATTTCTCTAGACAGAATTTTTGATACATCACAATCAATATGTTCTCTCATACTGACAGCAGTTAAAGGATTTGCAGTAAGTTTTACAACTGGCTCTATAGGATTTCCAATTATATTACCTTGTCCTGTTGGGAATAAATGAATATTAAAACCACCAGCAGCTTGCAGTGTTACACATTCTGCTGCAGCAGATGAAGTATCCATAAAATATAATCCTGGACCTTTTTGAGGCTCTTCTGCAGGCGTTAATACATCAATGAATTGTCTTGAACCAATTTTTTGAAAGTTTCCAAATGCTTTTTCTTCAATAGTTGTTAAACCTCCAGCAATATTTCCAGCTG
>WTIW01000103.1 GCA_011526385.1 Pelagibacteraceae bacterium
ATTAAAAATTTAAGTGCTGGTTATGGAAAAATGGAAATACTTCATAACTTTGATTTGTTTGTAAGCAAGGCACAATCTTTATGTTTAATAGGTCCAAACGGAGCTGGAAAATCTACAATTCTTCACTCTATTTATGGATTTACTAATATTTTCCAAGGACAAATAGAAATAGATGGAAAAGAAATTACTAATCTAACACCTGCAGAAAAATTAAAATCAGTAGGAATTGCATACATCTTACAAGACAACTCAGTTTTCCCAGATATGACAGTAGAAGAGAATTTATTAATGGGAGGTTTTATAAAAGATAAAACAGAAGAGTCGTTTCAAGAAGCAGAAAAAGTTTTAGAAAAATATGAACGACTTAGAAATAGACGTAACCAACCAGCAAAAGTATTATCAGGTGGAGAAAGAAGGTTGTTAGAAATTTCAAGAGCACTTGTTATGAAACCATCTGTACTTTTGGTTGATGAGCCTTCTATTGGATTAGAACCAAGATATATTGATATGGTATTTGAGATTTTAAAAGACCTTCAGCAAAACGAAAAAAAAACAATTATTTTAGTAGAGCAGAATGCAAAAAAAGGACTTGAGTTTGCTGATATAGGATATGTCCTAGTCTCCGGACAAACAGCAATTGCTGGAAAAGGAGATGATCTTTTAAATAATCCAGATGTTGGCCGTCTATTTCTAGGCGGTTAATGATTAATCCAAAATATTTTTTTAAAGGTCTTCTTTGTGTTAGAAGACTTGATAGTCCTGCTATTGCACTTGGTGCAAGCTTCGTTGCAATCGGAGCTTTGTTAAAAAATTTAGGATTTACAATTCAAGAAAGTATTTTTTCAACTTTTTTAACATATGCATTGCCAGGTTCATTGATTATGGCTGAGTCGATGTTTGTTGGTGCTTCCTTGTTAAATATTTTTCTAGCGGTTTGGTTAGTTAATTCAAGGTTATATCCTATGACCGTATCTCTAATGCCTTTATTACTTCATGAAAAACAACCAAGGTGGAAATATTATTTATCATGTCACTTTGTTGCTGTCTCATCGTGGCTAATAGTAAAAAGTAATTATGAAAACATAGAAAAAGAAAATCGAATAGATTTTTGGATTGGAATTGGAACCGCAACTTGGTTGATTGCAATATTTTCAACTATACTAGGATATTTAGCTAGCGATTTTTTAAATAAAGATATGATGATAGGTCTTGCAGTTGTTAATCCTATCTATTTTATGTGTGCAATGATTGGAGTGATGAAAACAAACTCACTTAGTTCAGCAATTATATTAGGAGCTATACTTGGTCCTTCATTTTATCTGATCTCACCTCAATGGAGTGTTTTATTTGGAGGAGTTTTAGCAGGAACAATCGCCTTTTTTATTGGAGAAAGATATGGCGACTAATATTATTTTAGCAATTCTTGTTACTTCTTTTGCTACATATATATCAAGATTTTTTGGGGTATTAACTTCAGAAAAAATAAATGAAAAATCAAAAATATATAGATGGTTTAATTGTTTAGCATATTCAACTTTAGCAGCCTTAATATCACGAATACTAATATTTCCGTCAGGTGATCTTGGTGAAACTAGTTTTTTAATAAGAATAATCGTTATTTTGTTGTCTATATTTATTTTTTTTATAACAAAAAGAAATTTAGTTTATCCAACAGTATTTTCTGCTATCATTATGTCTTTATTAAATAGTTATTTGACATGAGAAAATACATTTTTCTAATTCTATTTTTTATATTTACAACAAATCTTAATGCAGCGTGCGATGATCCGTTAGGAGATGGAGTAGAATACACTAAGTGTAAATTTTCAGATGGACAAGATTTAAAAGATAGTTTTTTACCTAATTCAAACTTAACATTTGCTATTTTTATTCAAGTAAACTTTGACAAAAGTATTATTATGAATTCAAATTTATCATTTGGAACATTTCCTGAGTCTTCATTTATAAGAGCAAATCTATACGAGTCTACTTTGGTTGGAGCAAACTTAGAGAAAACAAATTTTACAAGCGCAAACCTTACAAGAGCTAATTTTATGGGTTCAACTTTAATAGAAGCAAATTTCCAAAACGCAAATTTAATGGAAGCCAACTTTACTTCATCTAATGTAACCAATGCAAATTTTGATGGAGCTAATTTAAATGGTGCAACATGGACAGATGGTGAAACATGTGGACCAGGATCAATTGGAACTTGCAAGAAATAATAATTGATGAGTGAAGCGCTGAAAAGCCTTGATGGTTTTGAAATTTCTTATCATCCAGAAACGAATAGAATAATTAATATAAAAATAAAAGATGAGACAATTGATAAATTAATTTTTCCATTTAAAAAATTTAATTTAACGGCATTAGAATATAAACCCTTTACAAGATTTACTATTGCAAAAGCTTTGGATGAAACAACTTCAGGGAAACTTAGTGAATTATTAAATGAGACTTTAAAAAATCGAGATACAGGCTGTCTTATTATAGGACCTGAAAACATTTCAAATAAAATAGATCATAACTTTTTAGTCAAATTATCAACCGCAATAACACATCTAATTGGTAATCCAAATTTCGACTCAATGGCAGGAAAATATTATGCAAGATTTCATGTAAAGCACGATGATAATAGCGACTCTTATTTAAGAAAAGCTTATACCAATATGGATTTGCACACAGATGGCACTTATGTAAAAGAAACTACAGATTGGTTATTAATGCAAAAAATCGAGGAAGAAAATGTACAAGGTGGAGAAACAGCATTATTGCATTTAGATGATTGGGAGCATTTAGATGAACTATATAATGATGAAGTTGGTAAACAAAATTTTGTTTGGGGTTCACCAAAAAGTAAAAATATAGACTATAAGGTTGAGCATCCTGTTTTCTCCAAAGATCAAAATGGTAGACCCCAAATATCATATATAGATCAATTTCCTGAACCTAAAAATATGGAACAAGGTTTGTTTCTTCAAAAATTATCAGATGCGTTAGAAGGTAGTAAAAATAAAATCATAACACCTTTACCTGTTGGAAGCGCTGTTGTAGCTAATAATTATTTTTGGCTGCATGGAAGAAAGCCATTTGTCGAAAACAAAAAATTAAGCAGAGAATTGCTAAGAATTAGAGGTTCTTTTTTTACTAATTAATTTAATTTAATGGTAATAATGTGCGAGAATTATCATGAAAATTGGATTTATTGGAACAGGCCACATAACTAAATCAGTCATTAATGGAATTTTAGGATCTAAACTTAAAATAAAAAAAATTTTAGTTTCAAAAAGAAGCCAAAAAATCTCATCAGCTTTAAAGAGAAAAAGTAAAAAGATTGAAGTACTGAGTGATAATCAAGAAATTATTAATAAAAGTAATTGGGTATTTTTAGCAGTAACTCCAGAAGTGGGGCATAAAATTTTACCGCAACTTAAATTTAAAAAAAACCAAACAATAATAAGTTTTATTTCTACAATAAAAATGAGTGATCTAAAAAAATATACTAAAATGAAATCAAAAATTGTAAGAGCAATACCACTACCGCCAATTTCTTTAAGAAAAGGTCCTGTGCCCATATTCCCACCAAATAAACAAGTAAAAAAGTTTTTTGATCATTTGGGAACAACTGTTGAAATTAATAATGAAAAATTATCATTAAATTTTTGGTCAACTTCATCAATGATGGCGCCTTTTTATGAACTATTACAAACCCTATCAACTTGGCTAAACCAAAAAGGTATTAATAAAATGGATTCACAAAAATATATAACATCTTTATTTATAGCCTTATCAGAAGATGCAAAAATAAATTCTAAAAAAGACTTAAAAATTTTAGTAAAAAATTCCCAAACTCCAAAAGGTTTGAATGAACAGGCTGTAAATGAATTAAGAAAATATGGTTTTTTTAAATCCTTGAACAACACAGCAAATAGTGTTCTTAAGCGTCTTAAGAAGTAAATTAAATGTCTCAAAGTATTTTACAGGTAAATAATTTATCAAAACATTTTGGTGGACTTGCTGCTGTATCTAATTGTTCTTTAAAAATTAAAGAAGGATCTATAACAGGTATTATTGGTCCTAACGGATCTGGAAAAACTACATTATTTAATTTGATCGCTGGAAATTTAAAATCTTCTAAAGGAGAGGTGGTTTTTAATGATGAAAATATTACCGATCTTCCATCTCATGAATTATTTGCTAAAGGGTTGCTCAGAACCTTCCAAATTGCACATGAATTTTCAAATCTAACTGTATTAGAAAATTTAATGATGGTACCTGCAAATCAATCAGGAGAAAATTTAATAAATGCGTTGTTAAAACCTGGACTAGTAAAAAAAGAGGAAGAGCAAGTAAGATCTAAAGCGTATGATGTTGTTGAATTTTTAAATCTTAAGCATTTGGCAAATGAAAGAGCTGGAAATTTATCTGGCGGTCAAAAAAAGCTTCTTGAACTTGGTAGAACTATGATGGTTGATGCAAAATTAGTTTTATTAGATGAGGTTGGGGCAGGTGTTAATAGAACTCTTTTAAAAGATTTGGGAACAGCAATTTTAAAACTAAATAAAGAAAAAAATTATACATTTTGTATGATTGAACATGATATGGATTTTATTAGTAGAATGTGTGATCCAGTAATTGTTATGGCAGAAGGATCAGTTTTATTTGAAGGAACTTCAGATGAGGTTAAAAAAAATGAAAAAGTAATTGAGAGTTATCTTGGTAGATCAACCATTTCAAAAGGAAAAGAATAATGGCTTTTTTTGAAGGAAAACAAATGACAGCAGGTTATGGTGATGGGCCAGATATTATTAGCTCTTGTACCATCAATGCTAACAGAGGAGAGATAGTTGCTATTCTTGGTCCTAATGGTGCTGGAAAATCTACAGCAATGAAAGCAATGTTAGGTTTATTAAATTTGAAATCTGGAAATGTTATATTAGATGGAAAAGACATATCTACTGCCTCTCCTCAAGATAGAGTAAAATATGGAATTTCATTTGTCCCACAGACACGAAATGTTTTTGCTGAATTAACTGTTAGAGAAAATTTAGAAATCGGTGGTTTTTTAAGAACAGATGGTGTTGAGAAAATGATTAATAGTATTTATGAGCTATTTCCAATTTTAGGTGAAAAAAAATCACAAGTAGTTGGACAATTGTCAGGAGGTCAAAGACAACAAGTTGCATTAGGAAGAGCATTAATGAGTGAACCTTCTGTTCTGATGCTTGATGAACCAACGGCAGGTGTATCACCAATTGTTATGGATGAATTGTTTGAACATATTGTAAAAGTTAAAAAAACAGATGTTGCAATCATTATGGTTGAGCAAAATGCAAAGCAAGCTCTTAACATTTCAGATAGAGGATATGTGCTTGTAACTGGACAAAATAAATTTGAAGGATCGGGTGATGAATTATTAAATGATCCAGAAGTAAGAAGATCTTTTTTAGGGGGATAATGGATATTTTAAACGCATTAATGGTATTGGTTAACTTTACAGTTATTCCTGCCCTTGCTTATGGGTCTCAATTAGCATTAGGTGCAATTTTTGTAACACTGATTTATGCTGTTTTAAGATTTGCTAACTTTGCAACTGGAGACATGATGTCTTTTGGAACAATGTTTGCAGTGTTGTTGACTTATTATTTTCAATCTAAAGGTTTAAATTTTGGAGTTCTACCAACTGCATTATTAACAATTCCTTTTGCAATATTCATGATGATTGCCTACATGCTATTGATTGATAAGTTTGTTTTCAAATACTACAGAATTAAGAAAAGTCCACCAGTCCAATTTGCAATGGTAAGTGTAGGTGTAATGTTTGTTACCCAAGCACTTATAAGAATTATTATTGGCCCGTCAGATAGACGATTTTTAGATGGTGAAAAATTCATATTAAAAGCCAATGAGTTTAAAGAAATGACAGGATTAAATGAAGGTATTACTCTTAAGTCTACACAAGCAATTACAATTGTAATTACCTTAATCGTTGTATCAATCATGTTTTGGTTTTTAAACAAAACTAAAACAGGAACAAGTATGAGAGCTTACTCTGATAATGAAGATTTAGCTTTATTGTCAGGAATAGATCCAAAAAGAGTAGTAATGATCACTTGGGTTATTGCTGGTATTTTAGCAACAATTGGTGGAGTTTTATATGGTCTAGATAAAAGTTATAGACCATTTGTGTATTTCAATAATATGCTTCCTATTTTTGCTGCTGCAATTGTTGGAGGAATTGGAAATCCTTATGGTGCATTTTTTGGAGGTTATGTAATTGCATTTGCAGAAATATTTTTAACCTATGCTTATAAAAGGTTTATTGCATACTTAGTTCCTGAGTCTATGGAGCCAAATACTTTAGTTCAATTACTTTCAACAGATTATAAATTTGCAGTTTCATTTTCGATATTAGTGATCGTTTTATTAATAAGGCCTTCAGGAATTTTTAAAGGAAAAACGATATGAGGAATTATTCAAATGTAATTGCCGCTTATTCCATAATGTTGGTTTTAATTATTTTAGTTGGAATATTTCAATCTTGGTCAATTGCTCTTACAATTTTAAATTACTGTTTGATTTCTGCTGTAATGACAATTGGTGCAAATATTCAGTGGGGATATGCAGGTTTAATAAATTTTGGAATAATGGGTTACACTGCACTTGGTGGTCTTGCGGTAGTATTGGTATCAGTGGAACCTGTTAAAAAAGCTTGGCAAGTAGGAGGATTAAATATTCTTTTATCACTGTGGGTTATAGTGATTATGATTTTCTCTATTAGATTTGTTTTAAAAAATTTTGATAAATCAAAATTTAGAATGTATGGAATTGGTGCAATAATTTTAGTTGGTATATTTTTAATCAGAAGTACAGCAGCTCCTGGAATAGAAGCAATCGAAGCAGTGGATCCAGCAAAAACTGGATATCTAGGTGGTTTAGGAATGCCAGTTCTATTTTCATGGATTGTTGGAGCCTTTTTTGCAGCAGGTCTTGCTTTTGTAGTTGGAAAAATTGCTTTAGGTTTAAGAGCAGATTACTTGGCAATCGCAACCCTGTTGATTGCTGAAATTGTAGTTTCAATTATTAAACATGAAGAATGGCTTGCAAGGGGAGTTAAAAATGTCATTGGTTTAAAAAGACCAGCTCCTTATGAGATAGATTTACAAACCTCTGAATGGTTTATTAATTTAGTTGAAAAATTTAATGCTGGTAAATTAAAATTAATTCAATCTGTCTCTGAGAGACAAGATGCATTAAATCAAATGGTTATTGATGCATCATCGATTTATGTAAAACTTTGTTTTACAGGTTTGTTTTTATCTGTGGTTATTCTTCTATTAATTGTAACTCAAAAAGCTCTTTACTCACCTTGGGGAAGAAAAATGAGAGCAATTAGAGATAATGAAGAGGCTGCAAGTGCAATGGGTAAAAATATAGTTAAAGAGCATCTATTAATTTTTATTCTTGGATCAGCAAT
>WTIW01000113.1:0-2079 GCA_011526385.1 Pelagibacteraceae bacterium
ACAACAGGTGACCCATCTAATAAAAATAAAGGTGTGCTTCCACCTCCGCTTGTTTGATTTAATGAAGGGGCGATTACTTTAGGTAGTTTTGGGATAACTAAAGGAGGAACAAATCCCCAAATCTCTCTACCTGTTTCTTGATCAATTGCATGCAATATTCCATTATTTGCAGCTCCATAAACAATATTTTTTCTGCTAGCATTGTTTTTTGCAAAGACACTATAATTTTTTTTCTGTCTAAAGTAGCTTTCGGTATTAAGTTTTTCTGAGGCAAAACTTGCAGATGGTGCGCCAACAACTAATAATTCAGAATTATAAAAGTCAGCAACATATGCATTTATTACTTTTCCATTATCATCTGTTCTTTTTCTTGGCTCGGTTAAATCACAATCTCCATCATAGTCAAAATAATCTTCACCTCTTACAAACCTAATTAAACCTATCTCTTCATCTGAAATTCCATCTGCAACCCCTGATGAATTTTTACATCTTGTTACATTTGTTAAATTATTCGTTCCTATTGTTTTCCTATGATAGTCCCCAATAATATTTCCAGTTTTAGTATAAAAATTACTAATTGAATTAACATTTGATTGTGTAAAATTATTTACTGCAGTATTTCCAGGTATTGCAGTCCAAAGGTTTCTTTGATTAGGAGCTTGTATTTTTTCACTAAAATCCCAACTTTTTTGTGATGAAAGTGCGGTACCATCATCCTTAAGATTAGTTTTAATTACAGTTCCAATCCATTCTTTGCCTTGTCTATTTTGAAATTTACCTTGGAATAATTCTCCAGCATTTCTAACATTGCTTGAAATCGATGGTGATGAAAATGAATATGATTTTGCTACTATGGTTTGAACAATTTCATTTATTACATTTTTAAGGTCCGCAGGTGTTCTTGCATTATAATATCCTCTTTCAGTAACAACACCGTTGCTTTCTTTATGCGTGCCTCCTGCTTTTGCAATATTTATAAAATCGGCAACAGCGGTTTTATCATTAACAAATACTTCTCCATATCCGACTGTAAAGGTTAGATGTTTTTTTTGATCAAATAAAGTTTTAGCAACTATGGGTGGATATCTATTAGTATTTCCTGGTGAAAATTTTCCATCTCCTATAATAATTGTTGCATTAATTTGGCAATCAAGACCATCAATCATAGGATTTACTATCCCTCTATTGTAATTCCAATAATATTGAATAAGTGTTCTAAGGCCTTGACCATTAGTACCATTGTACAGTCTTACATTATCATCATTGAATTTTTTTAAAATTTGCTGAGCCCCTTTAGGATTTATACCAACCGATATATATCCACCTTGCGAAAGTCTTTCGCCATAAACAGGGTCGTTAAATCTTGGATTTTTATCATCAGCCCTAAGTCCTCTTGATGAAGGTCCTAGAAAACCAGTATATTTTGGTTTTCCAGTTGGACCCCAGTATCCAATTCCAAAGTTTGCTTGTTGATTAATTGCAGAGTCTTGAAGCACATTGCTAATAGAGTCAATGGCTCCCTGCCACAACGATACGCCAGCATCACCAAAATAATCTACATAGCTTAAATCTGATTGATTAAAAATAATGACTTCGCTTCTTCCCTTGCTTGCAACATATATTCTATTTTCTTCTGTTGTATTACCTGAGCCAATACTAATACCCATGGGTTTTTCATTATAAATTTCTGAATTACCAACTGTATTTGGGGTGTAAGCATCTCTTGTTCCAATACTTTTTTCTAGTCTTATTGTTGAACCTGACTGGGAATATTTACAAACCTTACCATTATAATAACCAGTAGTAAAAATTATATTATTTCTAATTGCAATACTTTGTCCTCTACCTTCTCCACATTCTTGATCAAAGTTTGCACTTTTATTCCATTGTGTATAAAGATTTCCTATTGGGCAAAGATTATTATCAACTTCTTGTTTTAAAATTAATCCATTTGATCCATCTTTGCTATAAACATAAATTCTTGAACCTTCTTTAACTATATCAATTGCATCATCAAACAATGAGTTCATTGTTTGATTTTTTGAGCAGACACGAGTGGTAACACCATTGTCTCCTATA
>WTIW01000113.1:2179-7464 GCA_011526385.1 Pelagibacteraceae bacterium
CATAAACATAATGTTAGCTTTTATGCTGTTGCCTGTTCCAGGAGGAAGAGGTTTTGCTAATACTGAGTTAGTAAATGTCGAGATTAAGAGAATAAGAAATAACCTTAAAAAATTCATGATAGATTTATAAATGTTAATGATATCATTTAAATAGATATATCGCCTAAAATGGGTATTTTGCTATTCATGTTAAATTATTGAATACAATGCAATCATTTAATTTAACAAATATTGCAAAACTTAAATTAAAAATTTTCTCTCCAAGAATTTCTATAATTTTCAATTTCACTACTTAATGCTTCAATAACTACAAGGTCATCTTTGTCAGGATTTGTTGGAGTTTTTCCAGAAATATTTACATAAAGTTTATTTCCGTGTGCAACAATTTTAGATAATACTCCTGTTCCTACATAATAACACTCTTCTCCTTGTTGAGAGTTTTTATTACTTGGAAACTTATGTGAAATGTTTGTTCCACAATCAGCATCTACTGCGCAGATATATGCATAACCAGATCCACAACTTACAGTGTTTTTATCAGCTGGTTTGAAAATTGGATAATAAACTATATTTCCTTTTATAGTTGGTTCAGCTACAACTTTTTTATTATCATCGAGTTCAATATACCATCCAAGATCACCTGACTCTGGACAATTAGCTCCTGTGGAGTCTGTTGTTGTATTTTTACATTTGGTTAACTTGTCTGCTTGAAGAGGATCATTAACATGACCGAAGTACGGGAAATGAACATCTTTAATTCCATACATTATATTTTTTACAGAACTACTATTGATCATAATGTCATTTAAGTTCAAATAATCTCCTGTCCCACCAAATAACCATAATTTATTTGATCTTGCTCCAATACCAACATCCATTGGATGATACATTAATCTATTGTTAAATGTTTTGCTCGCTTGTGCATCAAACAAGGTAGTTTTGTCATATAAATTAATAAGATCAGTTTTAGCTGATAAAACATCATCTGTTGGATCATATTCATGTTCGTATTGCATATTTGTTAAATTAATTTTTGTAATTTTTCCCTCTAAATCATTTACATAAACTAATGCACCTGAATAAGGAGCATTGGATAGATCTGGAGTTATTACAACTGGTGTTGATGGTGTAGAATTTGGAATATCATTTGGATCTAGTGATGTGTAACCTTTGTCTAAAATTTCAATTGTTTTAACAATTTTTCCATTAGTCCAATCAATAATAAATACATTTGATCCAATTTTTGGAAATGGATATCCATATCCACCTGTTAATACAGCTACATATTGATCATCGCTTACATCGTTATCTCCAGCGCCATTATTTGGCATTCTAAATACTCTTGGGGACGACCATGTTTCACCTAAAAATCTATAATCGTAATCTTCACCTCCTGGCGCAATATTTCCAACTTCACTTATTGTAATTGTAGAATTTGGTGTAGGGTTTGTTTTGCTGTCTACTAAAGCATCATAAGTATAATCTTTGCTAAATGTTAATATACTATCACCATTTAATAACTGAACATTTGTTGAAGAAGTAACATCAATTCCGTCTGCTATAATAGAAGCATTAGATTTATTAATTGATATTCCTCTTAAGGTCCATTTATTACCAGTATAACAAGAGGTATTGGATGTGTTATCACAATCATTGGTTAATCCACTTATTTTATTAGTAATAGCATCTTTAGTTTGAACAAAATCTTCAATGGATACTCTTGTTGTTTGATATGAGTATTCAGAAATATTTCCAAATGCATCAGCATGATACACTTTTTCAGAAACTGGATCGTTTAAAACAGAATAAAGATGTAAAGGCTCAGTTGGTTTTGTAACGTCTAAAACAGCAAACCCAGCTCCACCTCTTCCATAAGGGGCCATTAAAACTGTATACCAATCCTCTTTGTTGTGTATTGGATGTTTAAAGAAAGTATCATGAACAGTTATGGAGCCATCTAATAAAAATAGTGGATTAGATCCTCCTTTTCCTGATTGATTATAATTTCCATTTATTATTTTTGGAATTTTTGGAATAACTAGAGGTGGAATAAATCCCCATAGCTCTTCACCAGTATCAGTTCTAAATGCATGCAACACGCCATTATTTGCTGCTGCAAAAATAAGTTCCTGTCTTGGAGTATTGTTGTCTGCCCATACTGAATAATTTTTTAATCCTCTAAAATATGCTTCTGTATTTGTTTTTTCTGAAGTTCTTGTTGCACTCGGCACTCCAACTGTAACTAGTTCTGAATTATAAATATCGGCCACATAAGCTTTGAATACTCCACTTGATTTAGTGATTTCTTCTCTAGTTCTATATTCAGTAATATTGCAATCTCCATCATAATCAAAATAATCATGGCCTCTAATAAAATTAATTAAACCTTTGTCTTCATCATTAACAGTTCCATCTAAACCAATTCCTTTTGAATTATAACATCTTGTCAAATTAACTGGATTAGAGGAGTCGCTGGTTCTTCTATGGTATTCTCTAATTACGTTTCCAGTTTTTTGGAATAAACCTCTTATCTCAGATACATTGCTTTCGTTAAAATTATTCCAATTTCCTCTGTAATCGCTCCCAGGGAGTGCTGTCCAAAGTTTTCTCTGTGAAGGATCTTTCATAATTTTTGCAGCATCCCATTTAAATCCTTTTCCAGCTGTTGTAGTGCCGCTTAGAGCATCTCCAGTGTCTGTTAATTCTGTTTTAATTAAAGTCCCCCACCACTCTTGTGTATTTCTGTTCTGGAATTTTGATTGATATAATTCTCCCTCAGATAAAACCTCAGCTGAAATAGATGGAGCTGAATAAGATGTGGATCTAGATATGATTTCTCTTACAATTTGATCTACAACAGTTTTTAAATCTTGTGGTGTCAGTGCATTATAATAACCTTGTTTACCACCACCTTCTGTGCCACCTGCAACTGCAATTGCTTTGAAATTATTCTCAGCAGTTGTATTACCTACTACATCAGATCCATAACCAACTGTATAAGTTTTAATTTTTTTCTGGGAATGTAGTGCTTTTATTTCTCTAACTGCAGTTGAATGACCTACGCTCCATTCTCCATCTCCAATTACAATTATAGAATTTGTTTGGCAATCTAAATCTTTATTATAAGGGTTCACTGCTTGAACTGAATAATTAAAATATGTTCTTGCTAAATTTGAAAATCCTGTCGCATGAGTTCCAAAATTTAATTCAAATTCTTTGCTAAAAAATTGTATTATTTGTTCTGCTCCTTTTGGATTAATTCCAACTGCCATATAGGCTTCTTCATCAGGATTATATGGACTATCAAATCTATAAGAAGATCCAGTTCTGTTAAAACCTTTAAAATATCCAGATCCTTTGTTCCACATCCCAAGTCCAAAATTTGCTTGAGTTAAAATTGCTGAGTCTTCAAACACAGATTTTAATGCATCTTTAGCTCCTGTTATTCTTGAAACTCCTTCGTTTCCAAAATCTCTTACAAAAGTTAAATCACTTTTTTTTAAAACAGTAACCTCAAGTCTTTCACTATTTGCAATATATAAATATTCTTGATCTGTTGTATTTCCATTTCCAGAATCTAAACCCATTGGATAATATAAATTTATATCAGTACTAGATGTTGAGTTTGTTTTGTAACCATCAGAAACTCCAACTGATTTTACTGCTGTTACTGAATTTCCATTGTCTCTATATTTACAAATTTTATGCCTGTAGTAACCAGATGTATAAATAAAGCCATTGCTATAGTGAATGCTATCTCCTTTTCCCTGTCCACATTCGGTATCTACTTGATTTACATACATTATGGTTCCAGTTGGACATCCAGATGAATTTAACTTCATCTTATATAATTTTCCTGTTGGACCGTCTTTTCCAAAGATGTATTGATCAGTGCCAATACTAACTACATCAATTGCATCATCAAAGTAAGATCTTATAGTGGAAGAGGTTGAGCATTTAGTATAGTTAGGACTTTTAGCAAAATGACCACTTAAGCCATTAAAAACATACCAAGCATCTCTAGTAACATACCATAATTTTGCAGCGCTTTGATTTATACTCATGGCACCAACTGTATTAAATATTAAAGCTGAATTACCAGCTGTATCCTTTGGTGGTTTTTTGCTGCAATTATATGTTCCTGTATCTGCTTTTTTTTTTCTAAAAAATCTAGAGTCGTCATTTCTGTCAGCTCTAATTGACATTAAAGCTGAGCCTGGACAATTAGAATGATCTCTGTCTATTACTGCATAGATATAACCATTATAATAATCTATCCCTTTAATATAATCAGTTTCAAATTTTCTATCATCTAAGCTAACACCTTCATTTTTAAATGTTCCATCCGACATGTACCATCGATCAGTTAAAGGATCCCAATAACTAATTCCAAAGTTTGAAGTCATACCAACAAAGTATTTTCCATTTTGTTTTCCAACTACATCATTGGCAGCACCTCTTATCCATGCAGTTTTGCTATCATCACCATTTGCTGGCCTAAACATACTGTTCGATTTATCGATTAAGAATAAAATATTTACCGGAACAGCATTTCCTGCTCCTGGAGGAAGTGGTTTAGCGAAAACTGTAGAATAACTTAATACAAAGAAAATGATTAAGCTTAAAAACTTCTTAACTTGCATGTGCGAATTATATCTAAAATTAAGAATTGATAATTAACTAATTAGAGTTTTAGCTCAATTTGAACAGTAAATTATTAACTAAATTTAGGAAAATCTTACAGATCTGTATGGTTCTAAATCAAGATTAGTATTTTCATTAGCAATCATCTGTGAAACCAATTTTCCTGAAATTGCACCAAGTGTCCAACCTAAATGATGGTGGCCAAATGAATAAAATACATTTTTATAATTTTTAGAAGGACCAAGCACTGGTAAAAAATCTGGAAGAGAAGGTCTAAATCCTAACCATTCATCTTTATGTTCTGGTAATCCATCTAACATATCTTTTGCATTTAAAATTAAGTTTTTAATTCTTGATTTTGATAATGGATTTTGAAGTCCACCAAATTCAACTGTTCCAACCACTCTTAAGCCTTGTTCCATAGGCGTCATACCAAAACCTCTATCAGCATAAACTACTGGTCTTGAAATTAAATGATCACAATCTTTAAAATGAACATGATATCCACGCTCAGTATCTAATGGAATATTTTCATGTAATTTATCAGTTAGCCTTTTTGAAAAAGCACCACATGCGATAACTAATTTATCAAAAATAAATCTTTGTGCTTCAGATCTTAAAACAGGTTTTTCTCCATCAAA
>WTIW01000012.1 GCA_011526385.1 Pelagibacteraceae bacterium
AAGAGTGGAGATCTGTGAAAGTAAAAGATCACGCTAAAGAAGTCTTAGAATTTGTAAAAAATAATTAAATTTTTATAAAAAAAAGGCCCCAAATCGGGGCCTTTTTTAACTTTAGGGAGGGAAAGTTAATTTAGTCTCTAATTGCGTAAGCGATAACTCCAGTTTCACTTACATCAGTACCTTTTGTTTCAGCTTCTTTACTCAATCTAATACCCATTGTATTTTTCATGATTGTCCAAATTATAAAAGCAACCACAAACACAAAGATATTAATTGAAAGTACACCAATTAACTGAGCACTAAATGTTGCATCAGAATTAGTTGCAGGAACTATTAACGTTCCAAAGATACCTGCAAACAAGTGTGCTGGTATAGCACCAACTACATCATCAATTTTTAATGAGAATAATAGTTTTGTACCAAACACTACAATGATACCACCTACTGCACCAATTAATATTGCTGCTAAAGGTGAAGGGGCTAAAGGTTCAGCTGTTATTGCTACTAATCCACCAATTGCACCATTTAACATTTGAATTACATCTGTTTTGCCAGCCATTAATCTTGTAACAACTGCTGCTGCCATTACACCACCACAAGCTGCTAAGTTTGTATTTATAAAGATATTTGATATTGCAACTGCATCATCAAAAGTACCCATTGCAAGTTGTGATCCACCATTAAATCCAAACCAACCTAACCATAAGATGAATACTCCAACTGTTACTAAAGGAATAGATGAAGCTGCAAAAGGTTTAATTGGAGCGGGCGCGCCTGATTTTGTAAATCTTCCAGTTCTAGCACCAAGTAAAATTGCTCCTGCTAATGCTGCTGCACCACCAGTTGAGTGTACAAGAGTTGAACCAGCAAAATCAGAAAAACCTAATTCTGCTAACCAGCCTCCACCCCACTGCCAACCCATTACGATTGGATAAATGAAACCTGTTAAAATTGCTGCGAATAAAAAGAATGGCCATAGCTTAATTCTTTCAGCTAATGTTCCTGATACAATTGAAACTGTTGTTGCACAGAATACCATTTGGAAATACCAATCTGATCCATCTGCATAACCAGTATCTACAGCACTTGCATCAGCCCATGGAATAAATTTTCCAATAAAGCCACCTTCTGGAATACCGTACGCTAAATTATATCCAACTAACCAGAACATAATTCCAGCAATTGAAAATAATCCGATATTCTTTGCACAAATTACTGATACACTTTTCGAAGTTACCATTCCTGATTCTAACATCGCAAAACCAGCTGCCATGAACATTACAAGAAATCCACAAACTAAGAAAAGGAAAGTATTAAATATAAAACCAACTTCTGCAGATACAGTTGTTTCTGCATAACCTACGCTCGTCATATTAAGTAAGAAAATTAAACTTACCATTGGAGCTATAAGTTTTTTTAAATGTTTAGTCATTAAACCTCCGTTAATTAAAAGAGGTTCTTATAATTTTAAAAAATTAAATGAGTAACGAATGTTAGTAAAAATAGGTATGCACTATTTGCATATAGTAACAGCCTTTATCAAGTTTTTTTAATCTTAATAAAGGCTGTTAGAAAAAGTTTATCTATTGAAAACTTCTTTAAGTGCTTTTGCAGGTAAGAATTTTACCTTTTGAGAAGCTGCGATTTGGATTTGCTCCCCTGTTCTAGGGTTTCTACCAATTCTAGCTTTTCTTTTAGCTACTTTATAAGTCCCAAAACCAGCAATTTTCACTGAATCGTCATTCTTCAACGCATCCAAAATAGTATTTGTAATGGTATCAAAAGTTCGCTCAGCATCAGCTTTACTTTGGTTTAAAGATCCAGCTAATTTAGCAACTAGTTGTTTTTTGTTCATTTTTTAGCTCCAGGTTTAATAAATTAATACTTTACAAAATCCTTGATAATTCAAGCTTTTTTTTAGTGTCTCTAAAAGAATTTTATACAATATGTGGTGCTCAAAAAGTGTTGATTTTATTGGTTTTTTTTTAATACAAAAACCCTTTAAAACAAACCTAAATCTTTAAGATCGTTAAAAGTTGCAAAAAACATCAATGAAAGCAACAAAAACATTCCGATTCGAAAAAAGCCCTCCTGTGTCTTTTGACTTAGTGGGCGCCCTAAAATTTTCTCAAACCCATAAAACATTAGATGTCCACCATCTAACATTGGAATAGGAAATAAGTTAATTAAACCAAGGCTTATTGAGATGTAGGCCATCATACTAATAAATGGGACAATACCAAATTCAGCAACTTGGCCTGATATTTTAGCTATTCTAATGGGTCCACCTAATTGCGAAGTATCACCCTTACCAGTAAACATCGAGCCTAAGTATTTTAGTGAGGAAACAGTTACAAAATAAACCTCATTAACTGATTGTAAAAACGCTTGTGCAGGACCTAATTTTACATGATTAATTTCATTATTATATGGGCTTAATTTAATCCCAACCATTCGTTTCTTTAATTTATTTCCTAAATTATCTTCGCTTTCAACAAGGTTTGGCTTAACTTTTAATAAGATTTCGTTGTCTAATCTTGAGATTTTAAAGTCTACATAATCTGATGTGGACATTGCTATTAGTTTTGAGACATCTAATATGCTTTCTACTTTATTGTTATCTATCTCTAAAATAATGTCATTTTTCTTCATTCCAGCTACTTCAGCAGGACTGTCTTTTTGAACTTCGTCAATCACAGCAGGAGTAAAATCCTTACCAATAAACATGTAAATAAATAGAAAAATTACGATCGCTAATATAAAATTAGCTAATGGACCACCAAATACAATCCATGCTCTTTGATATAAAGGTTTAGTAACAAATAACTTTTCTTGATCTTCTTTAGAGTATTTTTTTAACAATTCCTCTTGATCTGCTTGAGAAAATACATTTCTATCTCCAAAAAATTTAACATATCCACCTAGAGGGATCCAACAAACCTTCCATCTAGTCCCAGATTTATCATTCCAGCCAAATAATTCTTTACCAAAACCAATTGAAAAATCAGTTACACCTACACCATACTTTTTTGCAAAATAATAATGTCCATACTCATGAATAAATACAACAATTAAAATAAGAATTAAAAATGGAACAATGTAAGAAATCATAATTTATTGTTTATAATTAATTAAAAACTTTTCAATTACTTTAACTGCAATTTGCATATCATTTTCTGAGGTAAATTCCTTAGGATTATGACTTAAACCCTTTTGGCTTCTCACAAAAAGCATTGAGATTGGACATAAATCAGACATAGCAGAAGCATCATGGGTTGCTCCAGACATAAGTACAAATGGATTTAGTTTAAGATTATTAAATGATTTTTTTAATTTATTAATCATTTTCTTATCACAACTGACGGCGCTTTGATCGTAGGTTTTATTAATATTAAATTTAAGTTTTCTTTTTTTACAAATTGATTTTACTTTTTTAATTATCTCTTTTTCTAGTCTTTTTCTTTTCAAATCATCAACACTTCTGCATTCTATAAAACTGATTGATTTAGCTGGGATTGCATTAACACTATTTGGTTTGTTTTCTATAGATGCCATTGTTGCTAAAAAATTATTATTTTTATTAGCAATCTTTTCAACTGTATTGATAACTTCAGCTGTAGCAGCTAGAGAGTCTTTTCTAAGATGCATTGGGGTAGTTCCAGCATGTGAAGCATAACCTTCGATTTCAAGTTTTAATCTTGATATTCCCGATATACCATTAACTATTCCAACTGCTAATTTTTTACTTTCTAAAACAGGGCCTTGTTCGATATGAATTTCAAAAAAACCTAATAATTTTTTTTTATTTCTTTTAAGAGATTTAATATTTTTTGGATTGCATCCAAAATTCTTTAATGCCTGTTCTATTGTAATGTTATTTTTATCTTTGAGTTTTAAATCTTTTAAATTAAATGTTCCTGCAAGAGATCTTGGGCCCATTAATGCTGTTGGAAATCTGACACCTTCTTCATCTGCAAAAGCTAAAATTTCTACATTGAATGGTAATGAAATTTTTTTTTTATTTAATTCTTTTAATGCCAAAATAGGAAGAATGATCCCCATTATGCCATCATATCTTCCAGAATTGTATCCGCTATCTTGATGCGAACCTATTAACAAAGTTTTTGAATTCTTAATTGGACTTATGTACCTTCCAATTAACGTACCTGCTGCATCTAAGCTAATTTTTAAACCAGCATCAGTCATCCATTTCTTTAACAATTTATTTGCTGCAACGTGATCATTAGTAAAGGGTAATCTTGTTACTCCCTCTGCAGGTCTTGAGCATTTTGCAATTGTATTTATGTAATTTTGAATATTCACTTATATTGTTTTTTGTTTGTAGGTAGTTTTCTTAACCAATTTTTATAATTAGGTCTATTGGTCATTTTTAATATTTTTTCTAATTTAGATATTGGATTAATATCATAATCTACACGTATATTAATTGGTGGTTTATTTTCATTTAAAACTAAAATAGCGGCAGACATTAATCCTCTTTTGTCGCTACCATATTTTTTTCCTATTTTCAGTGCATCAATTAGACTTTGAGATAGAGATTTATTCTTTAAACTAAAATTTTTAGCTATTTGAGCTACAATTTTATTATTTGAAAGCATGTTTCCACTTATAACTAAGTTTGGTAAAACAATTTGATCATAAAATTTGATATTTTTATTACCCGTAAAAGAAAAACCTTTTCCAAATTTATTCATACAAGAAAACTGTCGATAATTTTTATTTCTGTCTTTTTTTATAATTTTGTTTGATGCAACAGAGGGTGAAAATTTATTTAGATTTATTAAAATGTTTTCTCCCCAGACTGTACTTGGATAAAAACCTTGTGAAGTTGTAATACCTTTTTTTATATCACCTCTTAAAACCCATCCGCCTACACATAAATTTCCAGTAGCAGCTGCTCCACCTATTTCTCCTGTTTTTGGATTTCTCGCTATAATTGAAAAAGTCATAAGATAATTTTTAATATTCTATTATCCCCTATTTATCAGAATTTTTTGAATTTAAAAAAACTATTCTGGCCAGTGAAATAGTTGATCTCAATATTTTCGCTTGTTAGGCTCTATATATATTAACTAAACAAAGAGGGAAAAATGCTTGAATATAAGAAGCTAGTTAAAAAATTTAAAATATTTTTAATTAGTTTATTGTCTTTAACATTCATTACAGGCTTTTCTGTTTCAGCTAATGCAAAAGCTTTAGTTGTTGGACAGATTGCAGAACCAAAATCATTAGATCCAAGCACAGTTACTGCTGTAAATGATTTTAGGATTGTAATGAATATATATGACGGATTAGTAAGATACACTGATGGAAAATTAGAAGTTGAACCTGCTTTAGCAAAAAGCTGGGATATAAGTAGTGATGGTACTGTTTATACTTTTAATTTAAGATCTGGTATTAAATTTCATGATGGATCTGCATTTAATGCGGACGCAGTGAAGTTTAATTTTGATAGGATGTTAAATAAAGATCATCCATATCATAATACTGGACCTTTTCCATTATCGTTCTTCTTTTCTGCTATCAAATCAGTTGATGTTGTAAATAAAAACACTGTTAAGTTTACATTGAATGAGCCTTATGCTCCTTTTTTATCTAACTTAGCTTATCCAACTGGTTTAATTGTTTCACCAGCAGGTGTTAAAAAACACGGTAAAGATTTTGGAAGAAATCCTTCTGGAACTGGTGCTTTTAAATTTAAAGAATGGAAATCAAACGAAAGAGTTGTGGTAGATAAAAACTCTAGCTACTGGGACGGAAAAGCAGCATCTGATGCTGTGGTTTTCAGACCAATTACTGATGCTAACACAAGAGTTGCTGAAATGCTTTCAGGTGGAATTGATATGATGGTTGAAGTTCCTCCTGCATCATTAAGTAAGTTTGGTGGAAGTAAGTTTAGCATAGTTGAACAAGCTGGACCTCACGTATGGTTTTTAATTCTAAATGCTAAAGAAGGACCATTTGCAAACAAAAAAGTTAGACAAGCAGCTAACTATGCGATCAATAAGCAAGCAATTGTAAACGATGTTTTAGAGGGTACGGCTGCGATTGCTGCAGGACCAACACCTCCAGCATTTGCTTGGGCATACAATAATAGTTTGCAACCATATCCATATGATCCTGCAAAAGCTAAAGCTTTAATTAAAGAAGCAGGCGTCGAAGGTGCAAAACTTACTTTTTATGTAACAGAAGGTGGTTCTGGAATGTTAGATCCAGTTGCTATGGGAACAGCTATACAAGCTGATCTTAAAGCAGTTGGTTTTGATGTTGAAATCAAAACATTTGAATGGAACTCTTTCTTAGGAGAAGTAAACCCAGGTTTAGAGGGTAAAGCAGACATGGCAGAAATGGCTTGGATGACTAATGACCCTGATACACTTCCATTCTTGGCTTTAAGAACTGAGTCTTGGCCAGATAAAGGTGGTTTTAACTCTGGATATTACTCAAACCCTAAAGTAGATGATCTTTTGAACAGAGCAAGATCTTCAACTGATCAAGCAGAAAGAGCAAAATTGTATCAAGAGATGCAAGAAATTGTTCAAGATGACGCTCCATGGGTATTTGTTGCTAACTGGAAACAAAATGCAGTAACTAGTAACAAAGTGAGTAACTTTTCACTTCAACCTTCATTTTTACTTTTATTAAAAGACGTTAAGAAAAACTAAAAAGTAAAAACTATAATAGTTGCCCTAGGCTTAAAAAAGCCTAGGGTATTATTATAAATGAATTATCTTATTCAAAGATTGTTATCAGCAATACCTGTTGTTTTAGGTATTACTATAATCGTTTTTTTTATCATATCGCTTATTCCTGGTGATCCAGCAACAGCTATACTTGGTTCTTATGCAACTCCAGAAAATGTAAAATTGTTAAATGAGCAGCTGGGTTTGGATAAAGGATTAATTGAAAGATATTTTATCTGGCTTGGTAATTTGGTTCAGGGAGATTTGGGCAGATCATTTGCTCTAAATAGGCCAGTTTTAGATGAAATTTTAGAAAGATTTAATGCAACTCTAATTTTATCTGGTACAGCTTTTATACTTTGTTCATTTGTTGGAATATTAATTGGTACAATTTCTGCATTTAAGCAATATACCATAACAGATAAAATTATTACATTTGCTGTATTAACAGGAATTTCAATTCCATCATTTTTTTTAGGAATGATGATGATTTTGTTATTCGCAGTAAATTTACAGTGGTTACCTGTTTCAGGTATGTATGCGATTTATGGTGGTGGTGATTTTTTAGATCTTATACATCATTTAATAATGCCTGCAGTTGCACTTGC
>WTIW01000114.1:0-11819 GCA_011526385.1 Pelagibacteraceae bacterium
ACAAAGCACTCAAAATATTAGATGAAGACCATTTTGGATTAGAAAAAGTTAAAGAAAGAATAATTGAATTTTTAGCTGTTCAAAAAAGAATGGAAAAAATTAAAGGTCCAATTCTGTGTTTAGTAGGACCTCCAGGTGTAGGTAAAACTTCATTAGGTAAATCAATTGCAAAAGCAACTAATAGACAGTTCGTAAGAATGTCTTTGGGTGGTGTAAGAGATGAAGCTGAAGTAAGAGGTCATAGAAGAACTTATATTGGATCTTTGCCTGGTAAAATAATTCAGATGATGAAAAAAGCTGGAACTAAAAATCCATTATTTTTATTAGACGAAATAGATAAAATTGGAAACGATTATAGAGGCGATCCTTCATCAGCATTGCTAGAAGCTTTAGATCCTGAACAAAATACTACTTTTAATGATCATTATTTAGAAGTTGATTATGATTTGTCAGATGTAATGTTTGTTACTACAGCAAATACATTAAATATTTTACCTCCGCTCTTAGATAGAATGGAAGTAATTAGAATTCCTGGTTACACTGAAGATGAAAAAATAAATATTGCAAACAAATATCTTCTACCAAAACAAATAAAAGACAATGGTGTTAAAGAAGGTGAGATGGATTTAGAGGATGGAACAGTTAAAGAAATTATTAGAAGCTATACACGAGAGTCTGGTGTTAGAAATCTAGAGAGAGAAATATCAAAAGTAACTAGAAAAGTTGTTAAAAAAGTTGTTAACGGTGAAGAGAAAAAAGTAGGAATTAATTCAAAAAATATTTCTGATTTCTTAGGAATTAAGAAATTTAAATTCGGTGAACTAGAGTCTGAAAACAAAACTGGAATTGTAATTGGACTTGCATGGACTGAGTTTGGTGGTGAAATTTTAAAAATTGAAACTGTAAACATGCCAGGTAAAGGTAGAATGCAAATAACAGGAAAACTTGGAGATGTGATGCAAGAGTCTGTAAAAGCAGCAAAATCTTTTGTTAGATCAAAAAGTTTAGAATATGGAATAATTCCTCCAACATTTGAAAAGAAAGATTTTCATATACACGTACCTGAGGGAGCAACGCCAAAAGATGGTCCATCCGCAGGTATTGCAATGGTTACATCAATTGTATCTTCAATAACAAATATCCCAGTTAATAGAGAAATTGCCATGACAGGCGAGGTAACAGTTACTGGTCAAGTATTACCAATTGGTGGATTAAAAGAAAAACTATTAGCCGCTCATAGAGCAGGTGTGAAAAAAGTTCTTATACCTAAAGAAAATGAAAAAGATCTAGTAGATGTGCCACAAAAAGTTAAAGACGATATTAACATAATAGCAGTAGAGTCTGCTGACGAAGTATTGAAATTAGCTTTAACTAAAGAGTTAAAACCTATCCAATGGACTGAGGTTGATAAATTGTCTGAATCAAAAAAAGACGACAAATCACAAGCCAGCATTCAGTAATAAACAATTTACATTATTATATTGTTGATGTATTAGTACCAAGATTTTGGGCGGTTAGCTCAGTTGGTAGAGCATCTCGTTTACACCGAGGGGGTCAAAGGTTCGAGTCCTTTACTGCCCACCAAAATTAATATGGGGGTGTAGCTCAGTTGGTTAGAGCACGTGCCTGTCACGCACGGGGCCGAGGGTTCGAGTCCCTTCACTCCCGCCATCAATAAAATTACCAAAAAATGATCTAAAAATGTGACCTATCTACACTTTTAGTTGTTTCAAAAGGTGCTATATAGACTCACGATGTTAGGTGAATTTTTAAAAGATTACTTACCCATTATACTTTTTTTAATAATAGCGCTCGGATTGAGTATGGCCTTTGTTGCTATAAATTATTTAGCATCGCCTAAAAAACCAGATCCAGAGAAATTATCAGCGTATGAGTGTGGCTTTGAACCTTTCAATGACTCTAGAATGGAATTCGATGTAAGATTTTATTTAGTTGCAATACTATTTATTATTTTTGATTTAGAAATAGCATTTTTATTTCCTTGGGCAATTTCACTCGGTCAGATTGGAATTTTTGGTTTTGTTTCAATGATGATTTTTTTATTTATTTTAACTGTTGGTTTTATTTACGAATGGAAAAAAGGAGCTTTGGATTGGGAGTAATATGAATTTAGAAGAAAGAAAAGATCAAATACCTGATGAGTTTAAGCAACTAGCACAAGATTTTAGTGACAATGGTTTTATTACAACATCTTTAGATAATTTAATTAATTGGGCAAGAACAGGTTCACTACATTGGATGACATTTGGTTTAGCTTGTTGTGCTGTTGAAATGATGCAAACATCCATGCCAAGATATGATTTAGAAAGATTTGGCGCTGCACCAAGAGCTTCACCAAGACAATCTGATGTAATGATAGTAGCTGGAACTTTGACAAATAAAATGGCACCAGCTCTTAGAAAAGTTTATGATCAAATGCCAGAACCAAGATATGTGATATCCATGGGCAGTTGTGCTAATGGAGGAGGTTATTATCACTATTCTTATTCTGTTGTTAGAGGTTGTGATAAAATTGTTCCTGTAGATATATATGTTCCAGGTTGTCCACCATCTGCGGAGGCACTTTTGTATGGAATTATGCAATTACAAAAGAAGATTAGAAACAAAGGTTCTCTGGAAAGATAATTTTAATGAATAACATCGAAAGTCTTGAAAAAGCAATTAACTCAGAACTAGCTTCTAAGATAATTTCATCGAAAATTAAACATAATCAAATTTATGTAACAATCGAAGATAGCAATTTATCTGAGGTTATGATTTTTCTAAAAACTAACTCATTAACTAAATTTAGACAATTAATTGATATTACCGCAGTTGATTACCCTGAAAAAGATAAAAGATTTAAAATGGTTTATCTCTTATTAAGTCATGAAACAAACAGCAGAATTCTAGTTGATTGTGAAATTAAAGAAGGTGAAATTGTACCATCTTTAACATCAATTTTTCCAGCTGCAAATTGGATGGAGCGTGAAGTTTTTGATATGTATGGTATTGAATTCAAAGATCATCCAGATTTAAGAAGAATTTTAACCGACTATGGATTTGAAGGACATCCGTTAAGAAAAGATTTTCCTTTAACAGGTCATAACGAAGTTCGTTACAGCGAAGAAGATAAAAAAGTGATTTATGAGCCGGTTAAATTAGAACAAAATTACAGAAATTTTGACTATGAAAGTCCATGGGAAGGAACCAAGTACATTAAAGAGCAAACAAAAGAATAATGGCTAAAGAAACTAAAAAACTAAATTTAAATTTTGGCCCACAACATCCAGCGGCCCATGGTGTTTTAAGATTAATTCTTCAATTGGATGGTGAGGTAGTAGAAAAGGCCGACCCACATATTGGTTTACTTCACAGGGGTACTGAAAAACTAATAGAAAACAAAACATATTCTCAAGCAGTTCCGTATTTTGATAGACTTGATTATGTAGCTCCAATGAATCAAGAGCATGCTTTTGCATTGGCAATTGAAAAAATTTTAAAAATAAATGTTCCTGCTAGAGGCCAATATATAAGAGTAATATTTTGTGAAATTGGAAGAATTCTAAGCCATATATTGAATGTAACAACTCAAGCAATGGACGTTGGAGCGTTAACCCCAACACTATGGGGTTTTGAAGAAAGAGAAACTTTGATGGGATTTTATGAAAAAGTTTCTGGATCAAGATTGCATGCAAATTATTTTAGAGCTGGAGGAGTTCATCAAGATCTTCCAAAAGGGTTAGATTTAGAAATTGCTCAGTTTTGTGAAAAATTTCCAAAAATAATAGACGATCTTGAAACATTATTAACTGATAATAGAATTTTTAAACAAAGAAATGTTGATATAGGAATTGTTTCAAAACAAGATGCTTTAGATTATTCATTTTCAGGAGTTATGCTAAGGGGTTCAGGTGTGCCTTGGGATTTAAGAAAATCACAACCTTATGATTGCTATGACCAACTAGAGTTTAAAATTCCAGTTGGAAAAAATGGTGATTGTTACGATAGGTACTTATGCAGAATTGAAGAGATGAGAGAAAGTGTAAGTATAATTAACCAGTGTTTAGCAAATCTACCTAAAGGACCAGTTAAAGCAACTGATGGAAAAATAACTCCTCCACCAAAAAAAGAAATAAAACAATCTATGGAAGCATTAATTCATCATTTTAAACTTTTTACTGAGGGATATCGGGTTGATGAAGATGAAATTTATACAGCTGTGGAGGCTCCAAAAGGTGAATTTGGAGTTTATTTAATCTCTGATGGGTCAAGTAAACCATATAAATGCAAAATAAGAGCGCCGGGATTTTCACATCTTCAAGCAATGGATTATTTAATTAAAGGTCATATGTTAGCAGATGTTCCTGCCGTCCTGGGCTCCATGGATATTGTTTTTGGAGAAGTAGATAGATGAGTTTGAAAAAAATTTCTAAAGATCAGCCAGAAAGTTTTGAGTTTAATAACAAAAGCTTGGAAGCTGCAAAAAAAATAATTTCAAATTATCCTAACGGTAAACAACAAAGTGCAGTAATGGCACTTTTATATATAGCCCAAAGACAAAATGATAATTGGATACCTTTGTCGGCTATGAAATATATCGCAAAGATGTTGGAGATGCCTTACATAAAGGTTTATGAAGTAGCAACATTTTATACCATGTATAATTTGGCTCCTGTTGGTGATTATTTTTTTCAAGTTTGTACTACAACTCCTTGTATGATTAGAGGTGCATATAAATTAGTTGATGTATGCAAAAAAAAGATATCTGAAAAAGAATCTGAAATTACTGAAAATGGAAAAGCTTCATGGATGGAGGTTGAATGTTTAGGAGCATGTGTAAATGCACCAATGATTCAAATAAATGACGATTATTTTGAGGATTTAAATGAAGAAAAATTAGAAAAAATTATAGATCAAATAAATAAAAACCAAAAACCTAAACCTGGATCGTATAGAGGAAGATTAAGTTCAGAGCCTGAAAATATTAGAAAAACTTTATTAGGAAACAAAAATGCTTAAAGACGAAGATAGAATATTTCAAAATTTATATAATGATATGGGAGCCGACATAGATTCAGCTCAAAAGCGTGGTGATTGGACCGATACAAAAGAAATTTGTGCAAAAGGAAGAGACTGGATTATTGAAGAGATTAAAAGCTCAGAACTAAGAGGTAGAGGTGGCGCTGGTTTTCCCACAGGATTAAAATGGTCTTTTGCTCCAAAAGAAGTTGGTTCAAGACCTCATTATTTAGTTATCAACGCAGATGAATCTGAACCAGGTACTTGTAAAGATAGAGATATTTTAAGATTTGAACCACATAAATTAATCGAAGGATGTTTAATTGCTTCTTACACTGTTAATGCTCATACTTGTTATATTTATATTAGAGGTGAATATTTTAACGAAGGGCAAAAACTACAAAATGCAATCGATGAAGCTTATGCAAAAGGATTGCTAGGTAAAAATGCTGCTGGAACTGGATGGGATTGCGATATTTATATTCATTATGGTGCAGGTGCATATATTTGTGGAGAAGAAACAGCTTTATTAGAAAGTTTAGAAGGTAAAAAAGGTCAACCAAGATTAAAACCACCTTTTCCAGCTTTAATTGGTTTGTATGGATGCCCAACTATAATTAATAATGTTGAAACTATTGCGGTAGTTCCAACAATTTTAAGAAGAGGTGGCAAGTGGTTTTCATCGTTAGGTAGAGCAAGAAACACAGGAACTAAAATATTTTGTATCTCAGGTAATGTAAATAACCCATGTAATGTTGAAGAGGAAATGGGAATACCATTAAAAGATTTAATAGAAAAACATGCTGGTGGAGTAATTGGCGGATGGGATAATTTAAAAGCTGTAATACCCGGAGGCTCATCAATGCCATTGTTACCAAAAGAAATTTGCGACACTATAAAAATGGATTTTGATGCGTGTGTAGAAAATAAAACTGGATTAGGCACCGCAGGTATAGTCGTAATTAATAAAGATCAAGATATTATTAAATGTATGGCCCGTATAGCAAGATTTTATAAACATGAAAGTTGCGGTCAATGCACACCTTGTAGAGAAGGTTCTGGTTGGATGTGGAGAATGTTAGAGAGAATGGCAAAAGGTGAAGCAACTAGAGATGAAGTAGATATGCTAATGGATGTGACCAAGCAAATTGAAGGACATACTATTTGTGCTTTTGGTGAAGGTTCCTCATGGCCAGTACAGGGATTAATAAGAAATTTCAGAGATGAAATTTTGGAAAGAAATAAATATGATCCAATGGTCCAAAAAAAGAAATCTGTACCATATTTGGTTGATCAACACTTACTAGAAAAAGAAAATGCTTAAATTAAAAGTAAACGATATTGATGTTGAAGTTGAAGAGGGCTTAACCGTATTACAAGCCTGTGAACAAGCAGGTGTTGAGATCCCAAGATTTTGTTATCACGAAAAACTCTCTATAGCTGGTAATTGTAGGATGTGTTTGGTTGAGATGGAAAAATCTCCAAAACCTATTGCTTCATGTGCGATGCCTGCAGCAGATGGCATGGTTATAAAAACTAATACTGAAAAAGTTGAAAAATCAAGGAAAGGAGTAATGGAATTCCTTTTAGCAAATCACCCTTTAGATTGTCCTGTGTGTGATCAAGGAGGTGAATGTGATTTGCAAGATCAATCAATGTTTTATGGAATAGATAAAAGTAGATTTAAAGAAAACAAAAGAGATGTTCCTGAAAAATACATGGGACCTTTAATTAAAACTCAAATGACAAGATGTATTCACTGTACTAGATGCATAAGGTTTGCAACTGAAGTAGCAGGAGTTCCTGAACTTGGAGCAATTGGTAGAGGTGAAAACATGCAAATAACTACCTATCTTGAAAAAGCGATGGAGTCTGAGTTGTCAGCAAACGTAATTGATCTATGTCCAGTTGGTGCGCTTACTTCTAAACCTTATGTTTTTGAAGCAAGACCTTGGGAGTTAAAAAAAACAGAAACGATAGATGTTATGGATGCTGTTGGTTCTAATATAAGAGTAGATACTTATGGCTGGGAAGTAAAAAGAGTTTTGCCAAGAATTAATGAAGAAATTAATGAAGAATGGATATCAGATAAAACTAGGTATGCATGTGATGGCTTGAAAAATCAAAGACTTGATTCACCGTACATGAAAAAAAATACTAAATTTGAAAAAATCTCATGGAAAGAAGCTTATAACAAAATTTTTGAAAAAATTTCTGAAACACCTTCTGAAAAAATTGCAGCTTTAACCGGAGATATGACAAACATGGAAACAATGTTTGCTTTAAAAGAATTTTTTGAAAAAACAATAAGATCGGAAAACTTAGATTCAAGGGTAGACAATTTATATGTAAATACATCTGATAGAGAAAATTATTTACTTAATTCTTGCATTGAAGGAATTGAAGATTCAGATTTAATAATCTTAATTGGCGCTAACCCTAGATTTGAAGCAACAATGTTAAATTCAAGAATAAGAAAAGCTTATTTAAACAATCACACAGATATATTTTGTCTAGGCGATATTGGTGATCTAAATTATCCTTATGAAGTATTAGATAATTCCACAAAGACAATTAAAGATATTGTTAATCACACGCATAGAATTTCTGAAAAAATTCATAATTCAAAAAAACCAATATTCTTAATAGGACAATCAGCTCTTAAATTGAAATCATCACCTTTTTTATTTGAGGAATTAAAAAAATATTTAATCAAAAATAATAAAATAAACGACAATTGGAATGCTCTAAATATTTTATCAAATGATGCCTCAACCGTAGGTTCTAATTATTTAAATATATTTAGCTCTAACAATGGAACAAATAAAACAATTGATAAAATTAGTAATAATCAAATTGATGTACTGTTTTTATTTGGCCAAGAGAATTTAAAAATTAATAAAAAAAATGAATTTATTATTTATGTGGGAAGCCATGGCGATAAAGGTGCAAATTTAGCTGATATTATTCTTCCAGGTGCAGCTTACACAGAGCAAGATGGTTACTTTGCAAATATTGAAGGAAAAATTCAAAAAGCCTATAAAGCATCTTATCCTCCTGGTGAGGCCAAAGAAGATTGGCAAATAGTTAATGAATTAGCAGCATCCATTAAAAGAAAAAAATTATTTGAAGATAAAGATGATTTAATTAATTCAATGAATAATTATCTTAATTTAAATAAACAAAATAAAAAATTTTCAATCCCTAAATACGAATTTATAGATGAAAAAATTACTATTAATGAAATTGACTATTATCACTCAAATGTGGTCGCTCGTGCGTCTAAAACCATGACAGAATGCAAAAATCTTAGATCTAATTTTAAAAAGACAGGAACAGAGGGTTAATGCCAGAATATTTTTCAATACTAATTTCTGAAGTATTTAAAATTTTAATATTACTTGTTCCAGTATTGGTTTCTGTTGCAATGATTGTTTGGCTGGATAGACGTGTTTGGGCTTTTGTACAGAAGAGACGTGGACCTAATGTTGTTGGTCCTTTTGGTTTACTGCAATCTTTAGCTGATGCTCTTAAATATATATTTAAAGAAATAATAATTCCGGCAACCTCAAATAAAGTAATTTTTATATTAGCCCCAATTATTACAATGACGTTAGCGTTGATTTCATGGGCTGTAATCCCTTTTAGTGAAAATTTTGTATTGGCTGATATTAATGTTGGGATTTTATATTTATTTGCTGTTTCATCGCTTGGTGTTTATGGAATTATAATGGGAGGATGGGCATCTAATTCTAAATACCCATTTCTAGGCGCCATAAGATCTGCAGCTCAAATGGTTTCATATGAAGTATCTATTGGAATTATAATTATTAATGTATTGCTTTGTGTTGGATCTTTAAATTTAACCGACATAGTCATGGCTCAAAAAGAACTTTGGTACATTATTCCATTGTTTCCAATGTTTGTAATTTTTTTTATTTCAGCTTTAGCAGAAACAAATAGACCACCGTTTGATTTACCAGAGGCAGAAGCTGAATTAGTTGCTGGATATCAGACGGAATACTCAGGAATGATGTATGCTATGTTTTGGTTAGGTGAGTATGCAAACATTCTTTTAATGTGTGCTATGGGATCAATTTTATTTTTAGGTGGATGGTTGCCACCAATAGATGTTTTTCCATTTAATGTTATTCCATCTCCATTATGGTTAATTTTCAAAATAATATTGTTATTTGTATTGTTTGCTTTAGTAAAAGCAATTGTGCCAAGATATAGATATGATCAATTAATGAGACTTGGTTGGAAAGTGTTTTTACCTTTATCTTTAACTTGGGTTGTTTTAACAGCAGGTTATTTAATGTATTTCGACTTATTACCGGGAAAATAAAATGAATATAAAAAGATTTTTTAAAACAATTTTTATGACAGACTTTATTACAGGTCTATTAATTGCGATAAAAGAGTCGTTTAAATCAAAAAAAACAATTAATTATCCTTTTGAAAAAGGCGCTGTAAGTCCTCGTGCTCGAGGAGAACATGCTCTAAGAAGATACCCAAATGGTGAAGAGAGATGTATTGCTTGTAAACTATGTGAAGCCGTTTGTCCTGCTCAAGCAATTACAATAGAGTCTAAAGAGAGAGAAGATGGTAGCCGTAAAACCACTAGGTACGATATTGATATGCTAAAATGTATTTACTGTGGTTTGTGCGAACAAGCCTGCCCAGTTGATGCTATTGTTCAAAGCCCAAACTTTGAATTTGCGACAGAAACTAGAGAAGAACTTTATTACAACAAAGAAAAACTATTAGAAAACGGAGATAGATGGGAAAGTATATTGGCTGCCAATATTAATGCTGACAGTTCTCACAGATAATTACAAATGATAGCTCACGCAATAGTTTTTTATATTTTCTCATTCATTGCAATTATTTCAGCAATAATGGTTACAGTTTCAAGAAATACTGTTCATTCAGTTTTTTTCTTAATTTTAGATTTTATAAGTATTTCGTGCCTATTCATTATGATTGGTGCTGAATTTTTAGGCATGATAATGCTCATAGTATATGTAGGTGCTGTTGCAGTATTATTTTTGTTTGTTGTGATGATGCTTAATGTAGCTCAGCAAAAAAATGAGTGGTTTAATGCAAGCGAAAGTAGTTCACATATTCCAGTTGGACTATTAGTTAGCTTAGTCATTTTTTTTGAACTTATAATAGTTATAGGCGGTTGGAAGTATAAACCGGAGGTATTAGACTCTATTTCTTTAAATGTAGATACAAATATTACAAATACTCAATCTTTAGGAAATGTAATCTACACAGATTATATTCACTTATTTCAATTATCTGGAATGATACTTCTGGTAGCCATGATAGGTGCAATAGTACTAACATTTAGACAAAGATCTGGTGTTAAAAGACAAAGCTATATTAGACAGATTTCTAGAGAAAGAAACGAAGGTGTTGAGCTAGTTGACGTTGAAACTAATAAGGGAGTAAAAATAGATGCTTAGTATTGGTCTTGGTCACTATTTAACATTAGCTGCAATCATATTTACAATCGGGGTTGTTGGAATTTTTTTAAACAGAAAAAATATTATTGTAATTTTAATGAGTATTGAGCTTATCCTTCTTGCTGTAAATATAAATCTAGTATCATTTTCAATATTTATTAATGATCTAAGCGGTCAAATATTCACTCTCTTTATATTAACTGTAGCAGCTGCAGAAGCTGCCATAGGTTTAGCAATAATTGTTATTTACTATAGAAACTCAGGCACAATTAGAGTTGAAGAGATAGATAAATTAAAAGGATAATATGGGATACTATATTTTATTTTTACCACTTGTTGCAGCAATTATATCTGGTTTTTTTGGGAGGATTATTGGAGACAAAGCTTCACAGATCATAACTAGCTTATTTGTCTCTATATCTGCAATTTTATCAATAATAGTTTTATTTAATGTAGTGACAAATGGATATAGTGAAAATTTAATTATTGCTACTTGGATTAACTCTGGAAGCTTAAATGTTAATTGGTCAGTAAATATAGATCCACTTTCAGCTGTAATGTTGGTTGTAGTTACTTTGGTATCTGCCTTGGTTCATATCTATTCTATTGGTTACATGTCCCATGATCCACATAAATCAAGATTTATGTCGTATCTATCTCTTTTTACATTTGCAATGTTAACTCTTGTTACCTCAGATAATTTTATACAACTATTTTTTGGATGGGAAGGAGTGGGCTTATGTTCTTATTTCCTAATAGGTTTTTGGTATAAAAAAGAAAGTGCTAATGCTGCAGCAATAAAAGCTTTTGTTGTAAATAGAGTTGGAGACTTTGGTTTCGCATTAGGAATTTTTTTAATTTTTTACCTTTTTGGAACAGTGAATTATGATGAGGTCTTTCAACAAATACCAAACATAACAGAAAAGAATTTAGTATTTTTAGGAGTAGGGGTTAATGCGGTAGATTTAATTTGTTTACTTTTATTTATTGGAGCCATGGGAAAATCAGCTCAATTTTTTCTTCATACTTGGCTACCAGACGCAATGGAGGGACCAACGCCAGTTTCAGCCCTTATTCATGCAGCAACCATGGTAACCGCTGGTGTATTTTTGGTTGTAAGATGTTCCCCAATTTATGAATATTCTGAACTAGCTCTTTCTGTCATAACAGTAATTGGAATGGTAACAGCGATATTTGCTGCAAGCGTAGCTTTAGTTCAAACAGATATAAAAAAAATAATAGCCTATTCAACATGTAGTCAATTAGGATATATGTTTTTTGCAGCTGGTGTTGGTGCATACAATGTTGCAATGTTTCACTTGT
>WTIW01000114.1:11919-28015 GCA_011526385.1 Pelagibacteraceae bacterium
TATATGTTTTTTGCAGCTGGTGTTGGTGCATACAATGTTGCAATGTTTCACTTGTTTACGCATGCATTTTTTAAAGCATTATTATTTTTAGGATCAGGATCAGTAATTCATTCTTTTAAAGATGAACAAGATATAAATCTAATGGGTGGTGTATGGAAAAAGCTGCCGTATACATATGCCTTAATGATAATAGGAACATTAGCTCTAACAGGATTTCCTTTCTTATCTGGTTTCTACTCAAAAGATGCAATTATAGAATTTGCATATTTAAGAGGAAATAGTGTTGGAATGTATGCAGCATATGTAGGAATTTTTACAGCTTTTCTTACTTCAATATATTCATGGAGACTAATTTTTAAAACCTTTCATGGATCGTATAACAATTCTAATGTCAAAATTGAGAGCATGCATGAGTCTCCTCCTGTGATGTTGATACCATTAGTTATTTTATCAATTGGTGCAATTTTTGCTGGAATGGTTTTTAAAGATTTATTTATTGGTCATAGTAATTCATATGCATTTTGGAGTAGCTCTATCAAGTTTTTAGAACCTTTAAGTACAGAGCATCCTCCTACTTGGTTCTTATTTTTAACTCCTGTACTCGTAGTTTTGTCAATTCCATTATCTTTTTATTTATTTATCAAAAACAAATCAGTAGTTGATGAAATTGTTAGAATAAATAAGCCACTTTATATTTTTCTACAAAAAAAATGGTATTTTGACGAATTATATGACTATATATTTATAAGACCTTCAAAAAAAATTGGATATTTTTTATGGAAACAAATTGATGGTTCTGTAATTGATAAATTTGGACCAGATGGAATTTCAAAAATAATTAAAAATTTTTCTATTAGAGCAGTTAAATTTCAAAGTGGGTATATATATCAATACGCATTTGTGATGCTTTTAGGATTTTCTTTATTGCTAACATTACTAATCTTATATTAATGAACTTTCCAATTCTTTCATCTTTAATTTTATTACCTTCAATTGGTGCTTTATTTATATTCTTCTCAAAATCATCAAATGAAAAATATCAAAGTAGCAAATATATTGCTTTGTTCATCTCTATTGCAAACTTTTTACTATCTTTATATCTTTGGTCGGTATTTGATAAATCTGCAACAGAATTCCAGTATGTCGAAAATAGAGAATGGCTCTCTGGATATGTAAATTATAAAGTGGGAGTTGATGGAATTTCAATTCTATTTATTTTATTAACTACTTTCATAACACCAATTTGCATTATTTCAGTAAATGCTACGATCAAACATCGTTTAAAAGATTTTCTAGTAGCAATACTAATTATGGAAACTTTAATGATAGGTGTTTTTTGCTCTTTAGATTTGGTAATTTTCTATTTATTTTTTGAAGCAGGTCTAATACCGATGTTTTTAATAATTGGTATTTGGGGTGGTGAAAGAAGAGTTTACTCAGCATTTAAGTTCTTTCTTTATACTCTTTTAGGCTCTGTTTTAATGTTAATAGCAATTATATCCATATATTGGATAACAGGCACAACAGATGTTGAAAAATTATATGAGATAGGGATAGGCGAACAATATCAAAATCTTTTATGGTTAGCCTTTTTTAGTTCTTTTGCAGTTAAAACACCAATGTGGCCTGTTCATACATGGTTACCCGATGCTCACGTCGAAGCACCAACCGCAGGATCAGTTTTACTAGCAGCCATTCTTCTTAAAATGGCAGGATATGGTTTTATAAGGTTTTCTGTAGGATTATTTCCTGTTGCATCAGAATACTTTACACCTTTAGTTTTTGCATTAAGCCTTGTAGCAATTGTTTACACTTCATTAGTTGCTTTGATGCAAGAGGACATGAAAAAACTAATCGCTTATTCATCAGTTGCACACATGGGATTTGTAACGCTTGGTATATTCACAATGACACAACAAGGTATAGAAGGAAGTATATTTCAAATGATAAGCCACGGTTTGGTTTCTGCTGCACTCTTTTTATGTGTTGGTGTAGTCTATGAGAGAATGCACACTAGATTAATTAGCAAATATGGTGGACTAGTTAATATTATGCCTAGATATGCAATTGTTTTTATGGTTTTCACATTGGGTGCATTGGGTCTTCCAGGAACAAGTGGTTTTATTGGAGAATTTTTAATTTTAATGGGAGCATTTAAGAAGAACTTTCTAGTTGCGACTATAGCAAGTTTGGGAGTTATTTTGGGTGCCGCTTATATGTTGTGGCTTTATAAAAGAATTATTTTTGGTGAAATAATAAATTCTGAAGTCAGAAATATGATTGATTTGAAAAAATTTGAAATTGTAATTTTATTTTTATTGGTAGCACCAATAATATTTTTTGGCTTCTATCCTGAACCCTTAATTAATTCTGTAGAAACATCAGTATCTAGTTTATTAGAATTATATAACTTAAATATAAACAACAGCTTGGCTTTGAAATAATGGAAAATCTTGAATTAATATTACCAGAAATATTTATATCACTTTCAATAATGTTTTTACTAATTTTGGGTGTTTTTAAAAAAAATAGTGCGTTACTTATTTATAATTTAACAACCGTAACATTAATAATTTTATTGGCGCTTTTGTTGAATTTGTATCAAGTCTCAGAATTATCGATTTTTAATAATAGTTATAAAATTGATAAATTAGCAACTTTCATGAAACTTTTAACAATTGGCTCTGGTATTTTTGTAATGCTTACATCTTCAAAATATATTGAATTAACCAAGATTAATAAAATGGAATATCCAATATTAATTTTAAGCGCAATATTAGGAATGATGGTTATGATTAGTTCAAATGATCTAATTGTTTTTTATATGGGTCTTGAATTGCAATCATTAGCTCTTTATGTTTTAGCTTCATTTAATAGAGAGAATTTATTATCTACAGAGTCAGGTCTAAAGTATTTTGTATTAAGCGCTCTTTCATCTGGTTTGTTATTATATGGATGTTCTTTAATTTATGGATTTACCGAAACTACGAATTTTAATGAAATACTTCAAAATTCAAAATCAGGTCAGTATGGATTAACCTTTGGTATAGTTTTTGTTTTAGTAGGTTTGGCTTTCAAAATATCAGCAGTTCCTTTTCATATGTGGGCACCCGATGTTTACCAAGGATCACCAACATCAGTTACAACTTTTTTTGCAATTTTACCAAAGATTGCAGCATTATCTGTCTTTATAAGATTTTTGTATGTTCCTTTTGCAGAAATGAATGATCAATGGCAAATGATAATTGTATTCTTATCAATTGCTTCAATGATATTTGGAGCTGTTGCGGCCATAGGTCAAAAAAATCTAAAAAGATTAGTAGCTTATAGTTCAATCGGACATATGGGATATGCTTTGGCAGGATTGGCTTCAGGAACAAATCAAGGTATTCAAGGTTCAATAAGTTATATGGCTATATATTTAGTAATGAACTTAGCTTTCTTCAGTTGTTTATTTATGTTGAGAAGAAATAATGAATATTATGAAAATATTGAGGATTTATCTGGGCTATCAAAAAATCATCCAGTTTTATCATTTTCTTTATTGATAATATTATTTTCTTTAGCAGGCATACCACCATTGGCAGGATTTTTTGCAAAATTTTATGTCTTTATGGCAGTAATAGAACAGCAGATGTATTTTTTAGCTATAATTGGATTGCTAGCAACTGTAGTTGCTGCATTTTATTATCTAAGAATAATAAAAATAATTTATTTTGATAAAGAGAAAGAGAAATTTGAAACAAACCATCATTTTGGTTTAAAAATTACATTAGCCATTTCAACAATATTTATTTTAGCTTATTTTGTTTACCCTAGTTGGTTAAATCAAATAGTTTCTAAAATAAATATTATTTAATGAAACTAAAAAAATTTAGTTATAAAAAAGTAATAAGCACAAATTTAACTGCAATAAGATTAATTAGAGTTGGTAAATCATCAGGATTTGTTACTTCAGAAATCCAATCTAAAGGGAGAGGTCAGCGAGGAAATAAATGGATTTCGAAATATGGTAATATTTTTATTTCAGTTTTTTTTTCAATAAATCAAAAGATATCTATTCAAAATATAACAAAGAAAAATCTTAATATTGTTAAGAAAATTATTAGGAAATATGTAAACAAAAAAATTGAGATTAAACGCCCTAACGACATTTTAATAGAAAAATCAAAAGTTTGTGGAATACTACAAGAAACTTTATTTAAAGATGAATCAAAATACTTGATAATTGGAGTTGGAATAAACTTAGCTAATACACCTTATATTCCAAATTATCCAACTACTTACTTAAATAAATATAGTAAAAAAAAAATTAATAAATTAAGAATAATTAATGATTTGAAGTTAATTTTTGAAAAAAATATAAAAAATTATAGATAAAATGATACTGATCGGCGATATAGGAAATACTGAAATTAAAATAGCTTTATATAGTAATTCAAAAAAACTAATTAAAAACAAAAGAATAAATACAAATTTTATAAATAAGCAAAATCTTAATTCAAATTTCAGGTTTTTAAATAAATATTTAAATTCTATAGAAAAAATTCTTTTTTGTTCTGTGGTGCCTAAAAAGTTTCTATTGATTAAAAATTATTTATCAAAAAAAACCAAATTAAAATGTTTTGAATTAAAACAACTCAATATTGAAAAATTAATCAATATTAAAGTAAATAGAAAACAAATAGGTTCTGATAGACTAGCTAATGCCATTTCTATCTCCAAACCAAATAAAAATTTTATTATTGTTGACTTTGGAACTGCTACAAATTTTGATGTTGTAATAAAAAATAATTATATTGGTGGCGTTCTAGCACCTGGTGTTCAATTGTCATTAAGCAATTTAATTAATAAAGCTTCATTAATTCCTCCTATTAATTTAAATAAAATTAAAAAAGTAATAGGTAAAAATACTTCGTCAGCAATCAAATCTGGTTTTTATCATGGATATACAGGTTTAATTGACAATATAATTAAATTGATTATTAAACAGACTAAGAAAAATTTTAGTATAATTTTAACTGGTGGTTTAGCTCATCTGTTTGCAAATTCTATTAAAGGTAAAGTTCAGATAAAAAAAGATTTAACAATTAGCGGTGTATTGAAAGTAACAAATTTAATTAAATAAACATGAAAGAAGAATTAATTTTTTGTCCCTTGGGAGGATCTGGTGAAATTGGAATGAATATGAATTTATTCGCCTATGGAAAACCAGAAAATCAAAAATGGATAATTGTAGATATAGGCGTAACATTTGCAGATGACACTATTCCTGGAATTGATTTAATATACCCTGATCCTGGTTTTATAATTGATAAAAAAGAAGATTTGCTAGGGATTATACTAACCCATGCTCATGAAGATCATATAGGAGCTATAGCTCACATATGGCCAAAACTTAAATGTAAAATTTATGCAACACCTTTTACAGCTGTACTAATCAATGAAAAGTTTAAAGAAAAAAAAATAGATATTTCAAAAGAATTAAAAATAGTACAGCTAAACAGTACACTTGATTTAGATCCATTTAAAATAGAATTTGTAACCCTAACTCATTCAATACTAGAACCAAATGGACTTAAAATTGAAACACCTGTTGGAAATATTTTGCATACTGGTGATTGGAAATGTGACCCAGATCCTTTAATTGGAGAAAATATAAATTCTAAAAGACTTAAAGAGATAGGGGATGAGGGTGTCTTGGCTATGATTTGTGACTCAACAAATGTATTCAGTGCTGGTAGGGCAGGTTCAGAACTTGATGTTAGAAACAACCTTCTTAAAGTAATGCAGAGACTTAATAAAAGAATAATTATTACTTCTTTTGCTTCTAACGTTGCAAGAATGGAGACAGCTTTTTATTGCGCTGAAAAAACTGGAAGACAAATAGCACTAGTTGGAAGGTCTATGCATAGAATTTATAAAGCAGCAAGGCAATGTGGATACTTAAATAATGTAATCGAACCCCTTGATGCAAGAGATGTTAAAAATATTGCCAGAGAAAAAATTGTGTATTTATGTACTGGAAGCCAAGGTGAACCAATGGGTGCTATGAATAGAATTGCAAATTATATACATCCCGATGTATTTATTGAAAGAGGTGATACTGTAATATTCTCATCTAAAATTATTCCTGGAAATGAAAAAAAATTATACAAACTACATAATCAATTGGTTAAAGAAGGAATTGAGGTAATTTCAGAAGAGAATGAATATATACATGTTTCTGGTCACCCCAACAGAGAAGATTTAAAAGATATGTATAATTGGATTAAACCCAAATGTGTAATTCCTGTACATGGTGAACATAGACATATGATTGAACATATTAATTTTGCAAAAGAAATGCAGGTTCCATATCCTGTTAAAGTTGAAAATGGTGATATTGTTCGAATATACCCCGGTAACAAACCAGAAGTTTTTGATAAAGCACCAAGTGGTAAACTATATGTAGATGGCAACATTAGTGTTGAGGAAGATTCACAATCTATAAAAGAGAGAAAGAATTTATCTGCAAATGGCTTTATAGAAGCAACAATATTAATAACGCCAAAAGGCAATATACATAATAGACCTTTATTAACCTTTAGAGGTTTACCAATTTATGAAAAAGAGGAATTTCTTTATGAATTAGAAGATGAAATAGAAAAAACAACCCGATCATTTTCTTTAAATAATAAAAAACAAGAAACTAATCTGATAGATGCATTAAAAACTACATGTCGTAAATTTACTAAAGAAAAGACAGGAAAAAGACCTCTTACAAATATTAATTTAGTGAGGATATAGTTGAGCATTACAGGTTCTTTAGTTGTTTTTGTATGCTTATGGTGGATTGTTTTCTTTGCAATGCTTCCTATAGACGTAAATAGGGAAAAAAAAGACAATATTGAAGGTGTAGATCCTGGCGCACCCGAAAACCCAAAAATTTTGAAAAAAATTGTTCTTTCTACAGCAATCACCTCAATTATATTTATAATTATTTATTTATTAGTAAAATATGAATATTTTAATTTAAGAAATTTTATTAACTAATGTATTTTTCAAAATCTTTTATACCAATTTTAAAAAATAACCCTACTGAAGCAAAAATAAAATCACATCAATTAATGCTTAGAGTGGGAATGATAAAGCAATCTTCAGCAGGTATTTATTCATGGCTACCTTTAGGGTTTAAAGTTATGAAAAAAATAGAACAAATTGTAAGAGAAGAACAAAATAGAGTCGGTGTTCAGGAAATTCTTATGCCAACAATCCAATCATCTGAAATTTGGAAAGAAAGTGGTCGATATGATGATTATGGTGAAGAAATGTTGAGAATTAAAGATCGTCAGAATAGAGAGATGCTTTATGGTCCAACTAACGAGGAATTAGTCACAGAAATATTTAGATCCAGCATTAAGTCTTATAAATCACTTCCACAATTATTGTATCATATCCAATGGAAATTTAGAGATGAACTAAGACCTAGATTTGGAATTATGCGATGTAGAGAATTTTATATGAAAGATGCATATTCTTTTGATTTGACAGATGAAGATGCTTTTTATTCCTATAATAAATTTTTTCTTTCTTACCTTAGAACATTTAAAAGGTTAGATTTATCAGCAATCCCAATGGCTGCAGACACTGGACCTATTGGAGGGAATTTATCTCATGAATTTATTATACTAGCTGAAACAGGTGAAAGTAAAATTTATACAGATAAAAGAATTTTTGAAGTTGATAGCGAAAATACTAAAATAGAGAAAAATTCATTAAATACACTCAGAGAAGAATATGAAAAATTTTATGCAGTAACAGATGAAAAATATAATAAAGAGGAGTTTGAAAGTAAAGTTTCAGAAGATCAAAGAATAAACACCAAAGGTATTGAAGTTGGCCACATATTTTATTTTGGAGATAAATATTCAAAGCCAATGAATGCAGCAGTCGACTTTAATGGAAAAAAGGAATTTGTTAAAATGGGATCTTATGGAATAGGCGTGTCTAGATTAGTAGGCGCCATAATTGAGGCAAAATACGATGATAAAAATGAAATTATGAAATGGCCAATTTCAGTTGCTCCATATGATTGTGCAATTTTGCCCATGATAAATAAAAATGATAATTCTAACTTAGAAAAATCAAATAAAATTTTAGATCATTTAAATAAAAATAATATCGATACCATTATAGATGACACTGACGAAAATATTTCAGCAAAGATTAAAAAATTTAATTTAATCGGAGTGCCATTTCAATTGATATTAGGAAAAAAATCAGAAGGAGATACTCTTGAATTTAAAGAGGTTGGAAAAGAAACACAAAATTTGAAAATCGAAGAAATAATTACTCAAATTAAAAAAGCAAAATCAAATTGATAAATAAGTTAGAAAAAGAAATAATTTTAAGATTTCTTAAAAGTAGAAAAAAAGATAGTTTTTTAAATTTAATCTCAATTTTTTCATTTATAGGCATAACTCTAGGTGTGGCTGTTTTAATTATAGTCATGTCAGTAATGAATGGATTTAGAACCGAATTAATTAATAAGATTGTTGGTTTCAATGCACATGCAGTAGTTAAATCTTATGATAAAAAGCTAAATATTGATTTTGAAATAACTAAAAATATTTCTAAAGAGATAGATAACATTATTTTAAGCAACGATGGTGAGGCTGTTATACTTAACAAAAACTCAACTAAAGGTGTTTTATTAAAAGGTTTTTTATCTGAAGATTTCTCTAAACTTAATGTTTTACAAAATGACAATTTTTTTGGATTTAAAACGTTAAATGAAAATGAAATATCAATCGGAAAAGATCTAAGTATTAATTTTAATTTAGATATTGGTGATAAAATAACAATTATGTCACCTGTCGGGGTACAAACTTTAGTTGGAAACCTGCCTAAACAGGAAATATTTAAGATCACATCAATATTTGATAGTGGTTTGTCTGATTATAATGAAAATGTTGCATATATAAATCTTAAAACTTTAGAAAATTTATTTGATAAAAATGAAAATCAAAGATTTTTAGAATTTTATTTTAAAAACCCTCGCGAAGTGGATAGTTTAAAAAAGAAATTATCAAATATTTATGATGGAGAATATATTTACACTTGGGCTGATCTAAACTCATCATTATTTTCTGCTCTAAGAGTTGAAAGGAATGTAATGTTTATAATTCTATCACTAATAATTATTGTTGCAGCATTTAATATTATATCTGGCTTAACAATTTTAGTTAAAAATAAAACAAGAGATATTGGTATTTTAAAATCTATAGGAGTTCAAAATTCATCAATAAAAAAAATATTTTTTATGATTGGTTTTATAATTGGAACCTCTGCTACTATCTTTGGCGTTATAATTGGTACTCTATTTTCAATTTATATAGAAAATATTCGAAATTTTATTAGTGAAATTTTCAATATAACTCTCTTTCCTGAAGAGATTTATTTTTTGAGTAAAATGCCTTCTGAAATTGATCCTCAATCTATTATTTTAATTTCTTTTTGCTCGATTATATCAACAGTAATTGTATCAATTTTTCCTGCCACTCAGGCAGCTAAATTAGATGCAGTCAAAACTTTAAAATATGAGTAAATCAATAGTATTAAAAAATATTGGAAAAAAATATTTCTCACACACCAATATAAAAGTTTTAAATGACATTAGTTTTACTTTTGAACAAGGTAAAATTTATTCCTTAGTTGGTCCTTCGGGATCTGGCAAATCAACGCTTTTGAATTTATTGTCTTTAATTGACGAGCCAAATTCTGGATCAATTGAAATCTTGAATAAAAAAATAAATTTTTCAGAAAAGGTAGAAAATGATAAAATTAGATCTGAAAAAATTGGCATAATCTATCAAGATAAAAACCTGTTAAATGACTTTACTGCTTTAGAAAACATTTATTTACCAAAATTATTATTAACTAATGATAAAAAAAACTCGATTGCGGAAGCTAAAAAAATTAGTAAAAATGTTAATTTATCCTCAAGATTAAATCATTATCCATCAGAGTTATCAGGTGGAGAGATTCAGAGAGTTGCCATCTCTAGAGCTTTAATCAATGAACCTGAAATAATACTAGCAGATGAACCAACTGGAAGCTTAGATTTTGATAATGCTAAACAAATATTTAAAATTTTATTCAACTTAAAAAATAAAAATCGGGTTATAATTTTTGCAACTCATAATAGATATTTTGCTAATATGGCAGATTGTAAATTGCAAATGATAAATGGTAAGATAAAACTTACCAATGCAAGAGTCGATTAGCAAAACATTTAATCATTTCAAAATACATACACAATATTCTATTTGTGAAGGTGCCGCTAAAATAGACTCACTAAAAGAATATTGTAAATCAAACAAAGTACAATCTTTAGGAATATCTGACACAGCAAATTTATGTGGTGCACTTGAATTTTCTGAGAGCATATCGTCTGTTGGTACCCAGCCAATAATAGGCACTCAAATTAACGTAAAATATAAAGATTATTTTGGGTTAATTCCTTTAATAGCTAAAAATTATATTGGCTATAAAAACATAATCGAATTATCTTCAAAATCTTATCTAGAAAATGACTCTTTAAATGATCCACATTGTAAATTTGAAGATTTAATACATTTTAATGAAGGTATTATCATCCTCTCAGGATCAATTAACTCATTATCAGGAAACCTTTTTAACAAAGGGTTGTTGGAAGAATTAAGTAGTATTTATAAAGCTCTCTCAGAAAACTTTGCTGATAATTTTTATATAGAAATACAAAGACACAATGATGCTAATGAAAAACAATTTGAAAGTTACAATTTAGAGCAATCTAAAAATTTGAATTTACCAATTATTGCCTCGAACGAAGTTTTTTATATTGATAAATCGATGCATGAAGCTCATGACGCTTTAATGTGTATTGGACAAAAAACATATATCAATGATGGTAATAGAAACAAGCTTTCAAATAATCATTACTTAAAAAGTTCTGATGAAATGATAGAATTGTTTAAAGATCTTCCAGAGGCACTTGAAAATAATTTTAGTCTTCCTTACAGATGCAATTATAGACCATTGCCATCAAAGCCAATTTTGCCAAATATTTCAGATAATAATATTGATACAAATCAAGCTCTACTAAATGAGTCTTTAAATGGCCTTAAAGAAAAGTTTGAAAAAATTTTCAATGTAAATGAAGCTGAATTAAACACTAATGAAGATTATAAAAAATATAAATTAAGGTTAGATCATGAAATTAGCATTATAACAAAAATGAATTACTCTGGTTATTTTTTAATAGTTTCTGATTATATTAAGTGGGCAAAAAATAATAATATTCCAGTCGGACCTGGAAGAGGATCTGGAGCAGGTTCTTTAGTTGCATGGTGTCTATCAATTACAGATATTGACCCAATTAAATTTAACTTGATTTTTGAGAGATTTCTAAACCCAGATAGAATTTCAATGCCAGATTTTGACATAGATTTCTGCGAGGAAAAAAGGGATTTAGTCTTTGAATACTTAACAACAAAATATTCTAACAGCGTAGCTCATATAATTACTTTTGGTAAATTAAAAGCAAGGATGGTCATCAGAGATGTGGGTAGAGTATTAGGATTGCCCTATGGTTTTATAGATAGCATTTGTAAAATGATTCCGTTTGATCCCTCAAGACCATTAAATTTACAAGAATGTATTAATGTTGAGCCTAGACTTCAAAAATTAATACAGGATGATAAGAGAGTTAGTAGACTTATAGAATTATCACTAAAATTAGAAGGCCTGAATAGAAACGTTGCAACGCATGCAGCGGGCGTTGTTATAGCAGATAAAAAATTAACTGAAACTGTACCGCTTTATAAAGATTCAGCTTCAGACTTATTATTACCTTCAACTCAATTTGATATGTATTCTGCTGAAAATGCTGGATTGGTAAAATTTGATTTTTTAGGTTTAAAAACTTTAACTGTAATAGATAAAACACAAAAACTAGTTAATGAAAAAGATCCAAATTTTAAAATAGATAAAATTAATTACGAAGATCAAAAAGTATACGATTTATTATCTAGTGGAAAAACAGTTGGGTTATTTCAGCTTGAAAGTTCAGGTATGAAAGATGCTTTACTGCATATGAAGCCTAACCGATTAGAAGATATTATTGCTTTAGTTGCCCTGTATAGACCAGGACCAATGAGCAACATACCAATCTATAATGATTGCAAACATGGATTAAAAGAACCTGATTATCTTCATCCAAAATTAGAAGAAATTTTAAAACCAACTTATGGAGTAATAATTTATCAAGAACAAGTTATGCAAATAGCACAAGCTTTATCTGGTTTTACGGCTGGTGAAGCAGACATTTTAAGACGAGCAATGGGAAAAAAGAAAAGAGCTGAGCTTGAAAAACAAAAACAAAGATTTGTTGAAGGCGCATTCAAAAATGGCATTAGCAAAGACATTGCTGCAGGCATTTTTCTTAAAATAGAACCTTTTGCTGAGTATGGGTTTAACAAAAGTCACGCAGCAGCATATGCAGTAATTGCCTACCAAACAGCATATTTAAAAACATATTATCCTCATGAGTTTTTTGCAGCATCAATGTCAATGGAATTATCAAATCAAAAAAAATTAAGTGAATTTTACGAGGAATTAAAAAGATTAAATATTGAAATTGTTAGACCAGATATAAATAAATGTTTTTCTGATTTCACATCAAACGGTAAACAGTTTTTTTATGCGCTTGGCGCAATCAAAAACGTTGGTTATGAAGCAATTTCAAATATAGTTAAAGAAAGAGAAACCAATGGAGAGTATAAAAACTTATCTGATTTTATAAAAAGAGTTGATCCTAAGGATATAAACAAACTTCAGTTGGAAGGTTTAGTTAGAGCAGGTGCCTTTGATAATTTAAATGACAATAGACAATCAATTTATAATTCTATTCCAAACATTATATTAAAATCAAAAAATAATTTTGAAAATAAACAAGCTAACCAATTTGATTTGTTTGACGATAAACTAAGCAATGAAGAAAATATTCTTGATGATATTGAAGATTGGAATACAGATATTAGACTTACAAAAGAGTTTGAGACATTAGGTTTTTACATTTCTGATCATCCATTAAATCAATATAAATCTATATTCGATCAATACAATATTGTAAGTTATGATAATTTCCAAAATGATGAAAATTTATTAAGTTCCAACATTGCTTGCACGGTCTTAAAAACCCAAGAAAAAAAAACACAAAAAGGAACATCATACGCAATAATTAAATTTTCAGACCTGAATAGCGTTTTTGAATTATTTGTTTTTTCAGATATTTTTGAAATTAACCGTGAAGTTTTAACAGAGGGAAATTCTCTAATGTTGACTTTAATGAAAAATTATATCGATGAAAAAAAAACACAAAAAAAAATTAATGTTAAAAAAATTATTACATTAAAAGAGGTAATTAATAAGCCAATTGATTTATTAAAACTTAAATTTAATGATTTATCTGAATTGGAGAAAATCAAACATTTGAAAAAAGATGAAGGCAAAACATCAATTAAATTTGAATTACTTGATAAACAAAATAAATTAGTTTTTGATTTAAAAGATAAAAGAAAAATTGATTTTAAGCAGCTAAATTCACTAAAAATTAAGGAAAATTTAATACTAGATTAAAAATAATTCTTGAAATTATATTTTAAAATTGTATTTACTCCTTAAATTAACACGCACACAATTTTTGGTTTTATACCTCCGGTCCCTTTGGGGCAATAATTGTGGTGGCATAACCGGGAATAAATATGAAAATACCTAATCTTACAATCGAACAATTATTAGAAGCTGGCGTTCATCTTGGTCACAAAACATTAAGATGGAATCCAAAAATGAAAAAATATATTTTTGGAAAAAGAGATTCAATACACATAATTGATTTAACACAAACATTAGAATTAACTAATGTTGCATTGGAAAAAGTATATTCAACAATTTCAAATGGTGGAAAAATACTTTTTATATCAACAAAGAAACAGGCTTCAGAAGCTATTGCTGAATTAGCTAAAGATACTGATCAATATTACGTAAATTATAGATGGCTTGGTGGCATGTTAACAAACTGGGGAACCATCTCTAATTCAATTAAAAAATTAAATAAAATTAATTTAGATCTTTCATCAGAAAATAGAGGTTTTACTAAAAAAGAACTATTAAAGATGAGTGGTCAGAGAGATAAGTTGCAAAGATCTTTAGGTGGAATAGCTGAAATGAAAAAGGTTCCTGATCTTGTTTTTATTATAGATACAAATTACGAGTCGCTTGCAATTAAAGAGTCTATCAAGCTAGGTATTCCAATTGTAGCAATATTAGATACAAATTCTAACCCTGATGGTATTGATTTTCCAATTCCAGGAAATGACGATGCAAGAAGATCTATTGACCTTTATTGTAATTTATTAAAAGAAACTATTAATAATGCAAAAAAAGATTTGCCAAAAGAAGCAGAAACTAAATCTGATGATAAAAAAATAGATCCTGAAGATAAATCATCAAAAGAAAATAAAATAATACTAAATTAAAAATTTAACAGAAAAGAAAAAAATGAGTGATATTGAAAATATTAAAAAATTAAGACAATCAACAGGTGCGGGATTTAAAGATTGTAATGCTGCATTAAAAGAGTCTAATGGTGATATAGACAAGGCTGCTGAAATATTAAGAGTTAAAGGTATTGCAAAAGCATCAAAAAAAATGTCAAGAGATGCAAAAGAAGGAGTTATAGTAGTAAGTGGTGACGCTAAAAAAACATCACTAATTGAAGTGAATTGTGAAACTGACTTTGTTGCAAAAAATGATGATTTCCTAAATTTTGTAAAAGAATTAAGTGAAATAAATAATCAATGCTCATCAGATAAAGATAAATTAAATAAATCAGCTATGGCTAATGGAAAAACTGTAGAAGAAAATTTAGTTGCTCTAATTGCTAAAATAGGTGAAAAAATTACAATTGGCAAAACATCTACAATAGAAAATTCAAATTCACAAAATTTCATTTATCAACATTCAGTTATAAAAGATAATGTTTCAAAATTAGGTGTTGTAGTTTCTATTGAAACTTCCGAAGATAACGATCAAATAAAATCTTTTGGAAAACAACTATCAATGCATATAGCAGCATCAAATCCGATTGCTTTAAACTCTGATGAAATAAAAGAAGATATAATTCAAAAAGAGCAAGAATTAATTGCAGAGGAGTTAAAAAACTCAGGCAAACCAGAGGAAATTGCAAAAAAAATAAGTTTAGGTAAAATTACTAAATTTAAAGAAGAAAATAGTTTAATGACACAAGATTGGGTAATGGAGCCTAAGAAAAAAGTTAAAGATATCTTAACAGAAATAAATATACCGAACTTAAAAATAAAAGAGTTTACTAGAATAAAAATAGGAGAATAATGTTCAATTCATCTCAATATGATGAGAAAATGACTAAAACTCTAGATGTTTTTAGCAAAGAATTATCATCCTTAAGAACTGGAAGAGCAAATGCAAGCATGCTTGATCTTGTTAAAGTTGATGTATATGGACAACAAATGCCAATTAATCAGTTAGCTAGCATTACAACACCTGAGCCAAGAACAATAAATATACAAGTTTGGGATATAAATAATGTAAACCTTATTGATGCAGCTATTAAAAAATCTGAACTTGGATTAAATCCTCAAATTGATGGTCAACTAATTAGATTACCTGTTCCTGATTTAAGTGAAGAAAGACGAAACGAGATGAAAAAAATAGTTAAATCAATGGGTGAAAAATGTAAAGTTTCTATTAGAAATATAAGAAGAGAAGCAAATGATGATTTAAAAAAACTTCTTAAAAATAAGGAAATTTCAGAGGACGAAGTAAAAAAAAATGAAAAAATAATTCAAGATTTTACTGATAAAAATATTAAATTAATTGATGACAAAGTTATATCTAAAGAAAAAGATATAATGACAATATGATAGGACCCAAACATGTAGCCATAATAATGGATGGCAATGGCAGATGGGGTTTAAAAAAAAAAAATTCAAGAAACTTAGGTCACAAAAAAGGAATTACTAGAGTAGAAGAG